>NZ_JANKBY010000070.1:0-13495 GCF_024621905.1 Terrisporobacter muris | reverse complement strand
GATACTTATATATTTAGTATTTAAAGGAGTAACTCTTTTAATAGGATTGAATACATCTGTATTAGTACTAAAAGATGATTTTTACACTATGAAAGTTAAGGAAAAGTGTATTGTTATAAGAGATGAATATTTAATAAAAAGTGATACTAGTGGAACACTATCTTTGCTAGTAAATAATAATGAAAAAGTTCAAAAATCTCAGAATATAGCTACCATATACAATAACAATATAGATGATAGTATTAATAAAGAAATAAATAATTTAAAAGAAGAGATAAAGGACTTGGAAAGAGAAAACAATGCATTAAAAATTGGTATATTATCTGTAAAAAAAGAAGAATTAAAAATATTAGAAGAAAAAGTTAAAGCTAATGCTACCAATTATTATGCTAGTACATCTGGAATTATATCTTATAAATATGACAACAATGAAAATAAATATAATAGTGATGATTTGTCTAATTTAACTAAAGAAGATATAGAAAATCTAAGTAATAACTATATACCGACTTCAACTAATAATAAAAAGATAAAACAAGGTAATATTATAGCTAGATTGATAAACAATAATGAGTATTATGTGGCATTTGTAAGTGAAGATAATAAGTTGTTTAATGAAGGTGATAGTGTTAAAATTAAAATTAAGAATGAGGAAATAAATGGCGAAATATATAAAATATATAAAAAAAATAATTGTTTTATTATAGTAGTTAAAATTACACAACAAAATCTTGAAATTTACGATACAAGAGTGGAAGAATTTGATATAATATATAGACAAATGGAAGCTTTAAGGATACCGAAAGAATCTATAGTAAAAAAGGACAGCAAAACAGGTGTATATGTTATAAATGAAGAAAATAATAAGCCAGAATTTATAGAAATTAAAGGTATTTCTTTTGAGGACGATACTTATGTATATGTGGATTTTAGAAGTAATGAAGTTAATGGGGTAAACACAATTAAATTGCATGATAGAATTATTTTAAGACCTAATTTTATAAACAAAAGAATTACAAAGATTAATTAGTATAAGGAATAAGAAGGTGATAATTTATGTCAATTAAAGATAATATAATATCTATTAAACAAAATATTAATGATATAAGAAAAGAAAGTAACAGACAAGAAGACGTAAATTTAATGGCAGTTACTAAAACTGTAGATGTAGATAAAGTTTTAGAAGCTATAGATGCAGGAATTACAGATATCGGTGAAAATAAACCTCAAGAATTAGCTAGAAAGTATGAAGTTATTGGCGATAAAGTTAGATATCATTTAATAGGTACTTTACAAACTAATAAGGTAAAGTACATAATTGATAAAGCTTATATGATCCATTCTTTAGATAGAATATCTTTATGTGAAGAAATTCAAAAAAGAGCTGAAAAAATAGATAGGATAATTAATTGTTTAGTTCAAGTTAATATTTCAAAAGAAGAAAGTAAACATGGACTGGAGGAAGAGTTTGTAATAGATTTTATAAAAGAAGTATCTAACAACTATAAAAATATACATATTAAAGGATTAATGACAATGGCACCTTTTATAGATGATGAAGAAGAAATAAGAAAGGTATTTAGAAGTCTAAAGAATTTATCATTACAAATTAAGGACTTAAACTTACCAAATGTAGAAATGGATACTTTATCTATGGGGATGAGCCATGATTATAAAATTGCAATAGAGGAAGGGGCTACAATTGTAAGAGTAGGAACTTCAATATTTGGACAAAGAAATTATAACAAATAGAAAGTATAGGGAGGAATATAAAATGAGTGAAGGATTTATAAAGAAATTTAAAGATTGGATGTCAATTGAAGAAGATGAATACGATGGAGAAGATGAATATGATGGTATTCAAGAAGAATCAGATCAAGAAGAATCTAAATTAGAAGCTACTAATTCTCAAGTAACAAGAAGTAGCAAAGTTGTTAATATACATACTAATAGTCAAATGAAAGTTGTTATAGCTGAACCTAAAAAATATGATGATGTGACTATAATAGCAGATCATCTAAGACAAAGAAGAGCTGTAATAGTTAATTTAGAAAGTGTAGAAGAAGAGCCAGAAGTTAAAAAGTCTATATATTACTTTATAAGTGGAGCAGTATATATACTAGATGGAAGTATGCAAAAGGTTTCTAAGTCAATATTTATATTAGCCCCAAACAATGTGGATATAGATGCAAATATTAAAAAAGAGTTAGAAAGTAAAGCATTTTTTCCATGGCAAAAATAATACATAAAGGAGAAAAACCATGCAAATGATAGCTGTATTACTGATTAAGCTTTTAAACATATTAAGTTGGATTATTTTAATACAATGTTTAATGTCTTGGTTTCCAGGAGCTAGATACTCAAGGGTATACGAAATATTAAGTATGTTTACAGAGCCTTTAGTGGGACCGATTAGAGAACTTTTATTTAGATATATAGATATACCAATAGATTTTTCACCAATTATAGCTTTTTTTGTAATATCAATGGCACAAAGATTAATCGTAAGCTTGGCTTGGTAAAATAGGTAATAAAATGGACAAGTTAAAATTAACATCTCACATTAAAGATACAGATTTAAAAAATAAGATGTTTAGAATAATTGATAAAGCAAATGGCTGTTTAAAAAATTATGATGTAAGATATAGTGATTTTTTAAATCCGTTTGAAGTGGAGAATGCTAAAGCAATTTTAAATTCTAATAGCGACTTGAAATATACAGTTGATGGTGGTTATGATGAAAGCGAAAGAAAAATAGTATTTATTTATCCATTTTATATGGAATATGAAGATATAAATGAAACTTTGAGATTTATACAAATAGAAGGAAATTTCAAATTTAAATCAATCAGTCATAAAGATTATCTAGGTTCTTTATTAAGTCTAGGTATAAAAAGAGAAAAAATTGGAGATATAATTATACATGAGAACTTTTGTCAGGTAATTGTTACTTTTGATATCTGTGATTTTATTTTAATGAACTTAGAGAAGGTTGCTAGGAACAATGTGAAGTTAAAAGAAATTTTTAGAAATGACATTCTTTATAATATACCTAATTATAAAGAGGTTAACTTTACTGTTTCTTCAAGTAGAATAGATTGTATAATAAGTGGTATGTACAATATTTCGAGACAAGAAAGTGCTAAGTTAATAAATAACGAAAAAGTTCAAGTTAATTATGAAAAAATCACATCTTGCTCAAAAGAAATAAAATCAGAATCTCTGATATCCGTCAGAGGAAAAGGTAGATCACAAATAACTAATATTGGTGATTTAACTAAAAAAGGAAAAATAAAAGTTCAAGGAAAATTATTATTGTAGGAGGGGAATATATGATAACTCCAATGGACATAGAAAATAAAGAGTTTAAAAAAGGATTTAGAGGATACCATGAAGATGAGGTTGATGAATTCTTAGATAGGGTAAAAGAAGATTTTGAAAATCTATATAGAGAAAATTTAGATTTAAAGGAAAAAATCAAATTGTATCAAGAACAAGTAAGCAGATATAAAACTATAGAAAAGACTTTAAATGATACATTAATAACTGCTCAAGCAGCAGCTAAAGATACTTGTGAAGCTGCAAATAAAAAAGCTAAGATGACAGTAGATGAGGCAGAATTAAAAGCAAAACAAATAACAGAAAACTGCAGAGAACAGATTGATACATTAAGGAAAGAATATGATGATTTAGTAAAAAACTTTAAAAGATTTAGAAATAGATTTAAATCTTTAATAAAAGAAGAGATAGAAACTATAGATGATATATTCTCTGATGTTGATGAGCATTTAAGTGTAGATGGTTTATATGAAGAAGAACATACTTATTTAGTAGAAGATGAGGCTGCTACTTCTATGGAATAAGAAAAATGTTTAAATAATAATTATATTGACTGAAGAGGTAAGTTATTGTATACTTTAAGAATATAATTACATATTAAAAAAAGCAATGATAGAGAGAGTAGGCTTTTGGATATTCTACAGAGAGTTGGATAAGCTGAGAACCAACGTATTGAATAAAGTTGAAAATCACTCTGGAGCTGCAGGCTGAAAGATTTTAATCAATTAAGCTATGCCGGTTAGTGTCGTTAAACTATAGAGTGTTATATATACTACAAGTATATATAGAATTAGGGTGGTAACGCGATTTCAACTCGTCCCTTTTATTAGGGGACGAGTTTTTTTATGTTTAAAATACCTTAATTTTAAATTATACTAACCAAAGTTATAAATATGTATATTGGCATTTAAGTCAATAAAAATGGGAATAATTAAATTTTATACTAATAAATAATCAAGAAAGGGTGAACTTAATATGGCAAAATTTAAGCCACTAGTAGATTCTTCAGTAAAAGATGCTGAGAGTCAAGTGTCAGAATATTGGAAACAAATAGATATACTAGACAAAACATTAGAAAAAGGACAAAATGATCCTAGCTTCGTATTCTACGAAGGACCTCCAACAGCAAATGGTAATCCAGGTATACACCATGTTGTTGCTAGAACTTTAAAAGACTGGGTTTGTAGATATAAAACAATGAGTGGATATCAAGTTAAGAGAAAAGCTGGATGGGATACTCATGGACTACCAGTTGAACTTCAAGTTGAAAAAGAATTAGGTTTAACTAATAAACAACAAATAGAAGAGTATGGTATAGCTGAGTTCAACCAAAAATGTAGAGAGTCTGTTTTCACTTACGAAAGTAAATGGAGAAATATGACTGAGAGAATGGCATATGAAGTTGATTTAGATAATCCATACATAACACTAGACAATAACTATATAGAATCAGTTTGGTGGATACTAGATAAATTCAATAAAGAAGGATATTTATACGAAGGTCATAAGATACTTCCATACTGCCCAAGATGTGGAACTGGACTTGCATCACATGAGGTTGCTCAAGGATACAAAGAAGTTAAAACTAATACAGTTATAGCTAAATTCAAGAGAAAAGATGCTGAAAATGAATACTTCTTAGCTTGGACAACTACTCCTTGGACTCTACCTTCAAACGTTGCATTAACAGTTAACGGAGAAGTTGATTACTTAAAAGTTAAAAAAGATGATGAAATATATTATGTTTCTAAACCTTTAGCAAATAAAGTTTTAGGAGAAGGAACTTATGAAATATTAGAAGAGATGAAAGGTGCTGAATTAGAAGGTGTTGAATATGAGCAATTAATGCCATTTGTAACAACAGATGAAAAAGCATTCTTCATAACTTTAGGTGATTATGTAACTACTGAAGATGGTACAGGTATAGTCCATACTGCTCCAGCTTTCGGTGAAGACGACTACAATCTAGGAAGAAAATATAACTTACCAGTATTACAACCTGTTGATGAAAGTGGTAAATTTACTGCTACTCCATGGGAAGGTAAATTTGTTATGGAAGACGGTTTAGACGTTGAAATAATAAAATGGTTAGCGCATGAGAACAAATTATTCTCTAAATTAAAAGTAGAACATAACTACCCACACTGTTGGAGATGTTCAACTCCACTTGTATACTATGCAAAACCAAGCTGGTATATAGAAATGACTAAATTAAAAGATAAATTAATAGAAAATAATAATACTGTTAACTGGTATCCAAAATTCGTTGGTGAAGGAAGATTTGGTAACTGGTTAGAAAATTTAAATGATTGGGCAGTATCAAGAACAAGATACTGGGGTACTCCACTTAACGTATGGAGATGTGAATGTGGTCATAAGGATTCAGTAGGTTCTAGAGAAGAGTTAGCGGCTAAAGCTGTTGAAAATATAGATCCAAAAACTGTAGAGCTTCACAGACCATATGTAGATGATATACATTTAAAATGTGAATGTTGTGGAAAGCCAATGACAAGAGTAACAGAAGTTATAGATTGTTGGTTTGATAGTGGTGCAATGCCATTTGCTCAACATCACTATCCATTTGAAAATAAAGAAAACTTTGATCAATTATTCCCAGCAGATTACATCTGTGAAGGTATAGATCAAACTAGAGGTTGGTTCTATTCATTACTTGCTATATCTACATTTGTTACAGGAAAAGCTCCTTACAAAAATGTACTTGTTAATGACCTAGTTCTTGATAAAGATGGTAAGAAAATGAGTAAATCTAGAGGAAATACAGTAGATCCATTTGAATTATTCGATAAATATGGAGCAGATGCTTTAAGATGGTATCTATTATATGTATCTCCACCATGGACTCCAATAAGATTTGATGAATCAGGTCTTAGAGAAATACAAAGTAAGTTCATAGGAACTATCAAAAACGTATACAATTTCTTTGCATTATATGCAAACACTGATAATGTAAATCCAACTGATTTCTTTGTTGAATACAAAGATAGACCAGAATTAGATAGATGGATATTATCTAGATTCAACCACTTAAAGAAAGAAACTGAAGAAAACTTAGCAATATTCGAAGTTAACAAAACTATAAGAAGCATACAATCATTTATAAATGATGATTTATCTAACTGGTATATAAGACGTTCAAGAAGAAGATTCTGGGCTACTGAATTAACAGAAGATAAAAAAGCAGTATATAATACTACTTATGAATTATTAACTGAGCTTTGTAGAATGATAGCTCCATTTGCTCCATATCTTTCTGAAGAAATATACAGAGATTTAACTAATGAAGAATCAGTTCACTTAGCATCTTACCCAAGAGCTAATGAAGAATTAATAGATTTAGAATTAGAAGAAAAAATGGAAATAACTAAAACTTTAGTAACTTTAGGTAGAGCATCTAGAGAAGAAAGTAAAATAAAAGTTCGTCAACCAGTTCAAAAAGTATTAGTTGATGGGAAGTATGAAGCTCAAATAAGTGACGTTGTAGACTTAATAAAAGAAGAACTTAACGTTAAAGAAGTTGTATTTGCTGTTGATTTAAGTGAATACATGAACTATAGCTTAAAACCAAACTTCAAAGCTTTAGGACCAGTTTTAGGTAAGAAGATGGGAATGTTTGCAGGTGCTTTAGGTAAATTACAAGCTAATGAAGTAGTACCTAAGTTAGAATCTGGTGAAAAATTAACTGTTGATTTAGCTGGAGAATCATTTGAATTTGGAAAAGATGATGTATTAATAAATATATCGGCTAAAGAAGGATTCGACGTATGTATGGAAAATAACATATTCGTTATATTAGATACTAATTTAACTTCAGAGTTAATAGAAGAAGGATATGTAAGAGAGTTCATATCAAAAGTACAACAATTAAGAAAATCTAATGATTTCGAAGTATTAGATAATATAGATATAAAATTCTGCGCAGATGATGAAATAGCTAAAGCTGTAAGTAATTTTGATGAATATATCAAAAATGAAACTTTAGCATTAGATATAGAAAGAGTAGAAGATGATACTTTAGAAGTATTTGATCTAAATGGACATGACGCAGGAATAAAAGTTATAAGAAAATAATAGCTTAAATTAAAAAAGAGCTACCTCTTAGTTAATAACTATAAAGAGGTAGTTCTTTTTTTATTTGAATAATCTATTAAGAATTTAGCAATTTCTGCATAAGGTACTTTTTCAGCTTTTAAAAGCGCTTGTACTACTAATCCATCTACTACAGACATTAGTAGGAAGGAAGCCCCTTTGGCATGTGATTTATCAGCTATAATTTGTGTCATTTGATTCTCTAAAGTGGTCCTCCACTCTACGTATTTCACGCCAATTCTTTCTCTTAAAGCATTATTGCCCATTATTGCTTCACAAATTAAGTACATATGTATTCTGCCAGTACTCTCAATGTTTGAAATATTTTTAAGAACTACTAATACAAATTCTTCAGTAGTAAAATGAAAATTTATTTCTTTTATGCAATCCAACAATGCCTCTGATAGTATGCTTAAATGATTATCGGCTATATCAAAAATAATATCGTCTTTTGATGCATAATGGTAATATAATGTGCCTTTACTTATGTTAACTTCTCTTGCTATATCTGCCAAAGAAGTATTATTTATACCATTTTTAGTCATTAAATCAATAGAAGTTAATAAAATCTTTTCCTTCATATTATGATTTTGTTTAGTGGCTCTATCTAATTTCATATTTTAAACCTTCCTAACTTTACTTATCTACACTTATTATAATGTCACAAAAAAATATTGTCAAACTAGAAAAAACATTTTCATTCTTTAAATATTGACAAAAATCATTATAAAAGATAGAATATACTTATTACTCGGTCAGCTGACCGATTTAGAGGACTATATTTAAGGAGAGGTATTTTGAATGAGGAATATAAAATTAATAACAGATGGTAGTTGTGATCTTTCGCAAGAAATTATAGATAGTAGTAAAGTTGAAATCGTAGATGTAATGGTTTCTTTTGGAGATAAAAGTTATTCAACAAGAACAGATATAACTATACCTGAGTTTTATGAGATGATGAAAGATTATAATGAATTACCAAAAACATCATGTCCATCTCCTAATCAATTCTTAGATGCGTTTGATTGTGAAGAAGACAATATTATAGTATTATGTTTAACAAGTAAACTATCTGGGATTTATAATAGTGCAGTACTTGCAAAAAATATGTATGAAGAAGAAAATGGAAATAAAAAGAGGATAGAGATAATAGATTCTACTACAGGTTCAATTGGCCAAGCATTATTAGTATCAAAAATTTCAAATATGATGGATGAAGATAAAAGTATGGACGAAATAGTAAATACTATTGAAAAATTAAAACATGAAGTAGTATTCTATGGAGCTTTACACACTTTAGAAAATGCAATAAAAGGTGGAAGAATAAATGCTCTAGCAGGTAAAATAATAGGTGCTTTAAACTTAAAGGCTATTGTTCATATTAGTGATGGTCTAGTTAAGCCTATAGATAAAGCTAGAGGAGAGAAAAACTCTATAAATAAAGTTATAGATTATATAAAAAATAATGTTCACAAAACAAGTGGAACTAAATTAGCTATAGGACATGCAAATTGTCCGGAAAAGGCTATGAAAATTAAAGAAATATTGGAGAGCTATCACGATTTTAAAGAAGTTTACGTGATGGAAGTAGGACCATCAATGGGTGTTTATACATCAGAAGGTGCAGTACTTGTAGCGGTTATATAAATTTAACTTCTTGACAAATTTATATATAAAACATATTATTAAATATATTGAAAATATCCGTTCTAATTTATTAGAACGGTTTTTTAAATACTAGAAATTTATAATTTATTTGTTTTTTAGATAAATTTTAATAAAATACTTATTTATTGAAAATGTACGTAAATTAGGAGGCAATATGAAAAAAATAGGAATAATTGGAGCAATGGAATTAGAGGTAACAACTTTAAAAAGTTTAATGGACATAGAAAATACTGTGAAAAAAGCAAGTTTAACATTCTATGAAGGAAAGTTAGAAGGTAAAGATATAGTATTAGTTCAATGTGGAATAGGAAAAGTAAACTCTGCACTATGTGCTCAAATATTAATAAGTGAATTTAATGTGGATGCTGTGGTTAATACAGGAGTGGCAGGAGCTATACACTCGTCTCTTGATGTAAATGATATAGTAATATCAACAGAAGCAATACAATACGATGTAGATGCTAGAGCTTTTGGATATAAAAAAGGTCAAATACCACAAATGGATAATTCAGTATTTATAGCAGATGAAAGACTTGTAAATGCTGCATATGAATCATCGCTAGATCAAGTTAAGGATAAAGAATTTAAAATAGTTAAAGGTAGAGTAGCTACAGGAGATATATTTATATCATCTAAAGAGTTAAAAGAAGAATTAGAAAATGATTTTAATGCTTATTGTGGAGAAATGGAAGGAGCAGCTATTGCTCATGCTTGTTATTTAAATAATATTCCATTTGTAATAATAAGAGCCATGTCAGACAAAGCTGATGGAAGTGCTAATGTAACTTATGATGAATTTGTTATAGAAGCAGCTGAAAACTCAAAAGATATAGTATTAAAAATGTTAAAAGCATTATAAAAAAGAAATAATTAATGATAAAAAAGGAAAGACTAAGAAAATGAAAATTACTTAGTCTTTATTTTATATTTTTAAAGCTTTTTTCGTATACTAAATTTGATGCTAAGAATATATAAAAGGATGTGGAATAATGAAGTTTAATACTCGTATATCTGCAGAAAATTTAAGGAATTATAAAGGTAAAAAGAAAAAATTCGATATTGAAGATGAAAAATATTTAGATATAGATAAAGCAATAAAAGCTTCTTATACAGAAAAATGCAAAAAAAATAATGAAGAATATGTGAGTATTGAAGATATTGATAGACTTATTAATGGTATGTATTTAAGTGATGATTCACAAAAAGAATTAGGTATCATTAAAAGATATTTAGAAAAACTAATAATAATAATTGAAAGAAGTAGAATTAGAGATTATATGTATTTGACAGATAGTAAAAGGCGATTATTTATTATTAATTTTATTGCTGGATTAGGAAAAGGATTTGGTCAAGCTATTGGATTTACCATTCTGGCAGCATTAGTACTCGCGTTATTATTTAGTTGGGTAGACTTGCCTTTTGTTGGTAGGTACATAGCAAAATTATTAAATATAGTACAACAATACAGAAAATAGATGAGGTGATATTGTGGATTACAGAAAAAAATTAGAAAAAGAAAAAGCGAAAGTGAGTAAAACAATTAAGGAAATGGAAGACAATACATTATTTGGAGATACTACTAAACATACTAGTGAAAAATATAGTACTGGAGAATTATCTAGTGTTGATAATCACATAGGAGATATAGGAACAGATGTATATATGCATGATATGGATAATAGCTTGATTAGTCATGAAAAGTATGTACTTGATGAAATAAACGAAGCTTTAGATAAGGTTTCTGATGGTAGTTATGGTATTTGTACAAATTGTCATAAAAAAATAGAAAAAGAAAGATTAGATGTAATACCTGAAACAACACTTTGTTCTTCTTGCGCAAAAGAAATTATTACAGCTCCAGATGAAAGTGAAAGTATGGATAAAAATGCTATTAATTCTTATAATGATATGTATTATAGTGAATATATTAAAGATTTAACAGACTTAAATAAAAATGGTTTAGATGGTGAAACTGAATAATTATAAGTAAGGAGTGCTTTGCATGAGAAAGGCTATTTATGTATTAATATTAGGTGCAATAGTTTTGATAGGAGTAAGTATTAGAAATCTATCTAATAAAGACATAGAAACGGAAGCATTTGAAAATATATCAAAAAATGATTATGAAGATTTAATAATTAAATGTGGCAATACAAATGAAAAACTTCTTGCATTAACTTTTGATGATGGACCTGATGAAGATTTTACACCACAAATATTGGATATTTTGAAGAAATATGATGTAAAGGCAACATTTTATGTTATTGGAGAGAAAGTTCAATATAATAAAAAAATAATAAAAAGAGAATTTGAAGAAGGTCATGAAATAGGAAACCATACTTATACTCATATAAATGTATCAAAAAATGGATATAATAAAATTAGAAAAGAAATAGGAGATACACAAAGTGCAGTTAAATCTGTGACAGGAGTATATCCTAAAACCTTTAGACCACCATATAGAGCTATTAGCAGAGATATGTGTGAAATAATAAAAAAAGAAGATATGAATATAGTACTTTGGTCTTATGTAGATGCTAGAGATTGGGAAAGTCCGGGTGTAAATTCTATTGTAAAATCTATAGAAAGTGGAATACAAAATGGATGTATAATACTACTGCATGACTATAATAAAATAAGGAATCCTAAATCTCAAACCATAGAAGCTTTAGATGTAATTATTCCAGATTTATTGGAAAAAGGATATAAATTTGTTACAATATCAGAGTTAATAGAACATTTAGAAAAGAATACAAATAATGAAAAAATGCAAATTAAATAATATATAAGAGAAAAAGTATCTTTTAGAAATTTGTTTCTTTAAAGATACTTTTTTTGTATAATAAATAGGATAAGACTTATTTAGGAGGAATTGAAAATGTATGAAGTCATTGTAGCTATACTGATTGGGTTAGATCAAATAATAAAATACTGGGCATTAAATTATTTACAAGTAGTAGAAAGTATTCCTGTTATAAATAATATATTCAATTTAACTTATGTGGAAAATAGGGGGGCAGCCTTTGGTATGCTACAAAATAATCAAACTATATTCATAGTAGTTGCGGCAATTGCATCTTGTTATGGTATTTACTATTTACATACTAAGAAAATGAATAATATTGGCAAGATAGGTATAATATTAGTAATATCAGGTGCTATAGGAAATCTAATAGATAGAGTTAGGTTAGGTTTTGTAGTGGACTACTTAGATTTTCATATAATATGGAACTATGTATTTAATTTAGCAGATTGTTTCGTAGTAGTAGGAACAATACTTCTATGTATATATATAATTACAAGCGAAGAAGATAAGAAGCAGGTGAAATAATGGATGAAATAAGAGAATTTTTAGTCCTTGAGGAAGAAGAAGGAGAAAGGTTAGACGTATACTTATCTAGTCAGCTAGGAGATATGTCTAGAAGTTATATACAAAAAATTATTAAAAATAAAAAAGTTAGGGTTAATGATAAGGTTGAAAAAGCAAAATATTTAGTTAAAGAAGAAGATAAAATAGTTATTGAAATACCAGCACCAAAGTTACTAGAGATTGTTCCACAAGATATCGCTATAGATATAGTCTACGAAGATAATGATTTACTAATAGTGAATAAGGCACAAAATATGGTAGTTCATCCGGCACCAGGAAATTATGATAATACTTTAGTAAATGCAATTTTATATCATTGTAAAGATAATTTATCATCTATAAATGGTGTAATTAGACCAGGTATAGTTCATAGAATCGATAAAGATACTTCAGGTCTTTTAATGATTGCAAAAAATAATAATGCACATAACTCATTAGCAGATCAATTAAAAGACCATTCTATAACTAGAGAATATGAATTTATTTGTCACGGTGTATTTAAAGAAGATAAAGTAACGGTGGACAAGCCACTAGGAAGAAATCCTAAGGATAGATTGAAAATGGCCGTAGTCAAAGATGGCAAAAGAGCTGTAACTCACTTTGAAGTAATAGAAAGGTTTGAAAACTATACTTTAGTTAGAGCTACATTAGAAACAGGAAGAACTCATCAAATTAGAGTTCATGCTGCATCTTTAAACCATCCAATTTTAGGAGACCCTTTATATGGTCCTAAAAATAATAAGTTAAAAATCGAAGGTCAAACTCTTCACGCTAAAAAATTAGGATTTATTCATCCTAGTAAGAATGAATATGTGGAATTTGACTCACAACTTCCAGAATATTTTCAAAAAATACTTAATAGAATAAAGTAATAGAAAGTGGGAAAAATACTATTGAAAAAAACTTATTAATTATATATAATAAGTAATAGTAATTAAATACCTTTAAAATGATACAGAGATATCATAAGGCATATAACAATAGAATTTTTTGATGTGAAAAAATACTAAC
>NZ_JANKBY010000006.1:0-32906 GCF_024621905.1 Terrisporobacter muris | reverse complement strand
TCTTGGATAATAAAATTTCAATCATATATTAAAGTAAATAGTAGAAAATAAATATATTAAGAATTGAGGTGATTAATATTAAATTAACTAAAAACGTAAATCAAAACTATACCAATATATTATCAAAACTTAAAGTTAAAAAAAGTTTTGACTTAGTTTCAAGAGAAATAAATATTGGCGGTAGGAAAGCTTACCTATTCTTTGTTGATGGGTTTATGAAAGATGAAGTTGCAGAGCGAATATTAAATAAATTCATTTCTATAACAAAAGAAGAAATGGATAAAGTAAATAACATCACAGATTTCATAAATTCCTACATAGCTCATATTGAAGCAGACAAAGAGAATGAAATTGATAAAATAGTATCTGGTGTACTATCTGGACCTATGGCTATAATTATAGATGGATTAGACGAAGCAGTTATGTTAGATGTACGTACTTATCCATCTAGGGGACCTGAAGAACCACAAAAAGAGCAAACCTTAAAAGGTGCAAAAGACGGATTTGTTGAGACTTTAGTAATGAATACAGCACTTATAAGAAGAAGAGTAAGAGATGAAAATTTAGTTTTTGAGATGATGAATGTAGGTAACAAATCTAAAACCGATGTGTGTATAGGTTACATAGAAGGACTTGCAAAAACAGATAATGTTAAATTAATAAAGAAAAAAATAGAAAGCATTGATGTAAGAGCATTAGTAATGGGAGACCAAAGCTTAGTTGAAACTCTAACAAAATCAAAATGGTATAACCCATTTCCTAAAATAAAAACTACACAAAGACCAGACGTAGCATCAGCTCACGTATTAGAAGGTAAGATACTTATATTAATAGATACGTCGCCAAATATTATAGTAGTTCCAGTAAGCATTCTTGATTTTATGCAAGAAGCTGATGATTATTACCAACCTATAATAACTGGAAATTACTTAAGACTTGTTAGAAATTTTACTTTATTAACTACATTGATTTTGACTCCCGTATATTTATTGCTAATAGAATACATTGATAGACTTCCATTATGGCTAAAATTTATTGAACCAGAAAAAGGTTATGCAGTACCATTAATAATACAGTTTTTATTATTAGAGTTAGCTGTAGATGCCTTAAAACTTGCTTCATTAAACACTCCAGGAGCCCTAGGAATGTCACTATCTGTTGTTGGAGCATTAATACTTGGAGATTTTGCTATTAAAACAGAATGGTTTGTTCCTGATACCATATTATATACAGCGATTGTATCTTTAGGAGGATTTGCTCAAACAAGTATTGAGTTGGGATTTGCAATAAAACTGTGTAGGATACTTTTATTAGTTTTAACCTCATTATTTAAAGTATGGGGACTTATAATAGGATTAATAATTGTATTAATACTACTTGCTACAAACAAGACTATAATGGGACAATCGTATATTTACCCATTATATCCATTTGATAGTAATGCATTGAAACATTTATTGTTTAGAACACCAATAAAATCTAAGGAAAAAAATAGCATTGTAAAATAGAAGAAATTTTGTAAGATTTAAGCTAGTCATAAGACTAGCTTTTATTTTGCAAAAAATATATGTATAATCAACTTATAAACTATATTAGGGGGATAAAAAATTGAATTCAGATAATTTTAAAGTCAAGTTATCTCTTAGAGATGCAATATCAAAGCTAGACGATAACATAATCAGACAAAGTGTAACAGGTGAGAAAATAGACTACCATGTAATCACAGGAAACGAAGATAATGGGGCTATATTAATAGTCTATGAAAAATACTTCCAACGAGTAGGCAATAGAATTACATTAACTGTAGTGATGGATAATTTAGATGGCCAAACGAAAGTCCATTCTATTGGTGGAGGCGCTGCACAAGGTATGTTTTTCAAATTTGATTGGGGTGCTAGTGAAAGCTTTACATCTTTACCTAGAGAAATTTTTAGAATGGATATAATATAAAAATATGAAAGTTATTAAAAATAGAAAAAGAGCAGTTATTATTACTTTAGTTTTACTGATAGGAAGTTGTTTATTTTTATATTATGAAAATAACAGCATAGTAATTTCAAAATACAGTTACACAAATGAGAAAATTCCATCAAGTTTCAAAAACTTAAAAATACTCCAAATCTCAGATTTTCATAATGCTCAGTTTGGTAAAAATCAAAGTTTGGTAGTAAAGAAGATAAAACAATGTGAACCAGACATAATAGTTATAACTGGTGATTTAATTGATAGAAGAAGATACGATTTAGAAAAATCCATGGATTTAGTTAAACAAATAGTAGATATTGCACCAGTTTATTATGTATCTGGGAATCATGAAGCATGGTCAGGTCATTATGATGAAATAAAAAAAGCTTTATTAAGTGAAAATGTTAAAGTTTTAGATAATGATAGCGTAGACATACAAAAAGGTGAGGACTCTATTACTTTAATTGGTGTAAAAGATCCTGATTTTTTAACATCTAATTATATTGAGGGTACTGATTATAGTGAATTAGAGAAATATTTGGAGTCTGTAAGTAAGGACAATGATTTTGAAATTTTACTTAGTCATAGACCGGAACTTATGTGGCTTTATAAGAAATGCAAGGTAGACTTAGTTTTCACTGGTCATGTTCATGGTGGGCAAATTAGACTTCCTTTTGTTGGTGGTATTATTGGACCAGATCAAGGATTTTTCCCTAAATATGATTCAGGAGAGTTTGTAGAGGAAGATACTACTATGATTTTAAGTCGTGGACTGGGAAACAGTGTATTTCCTTTTAGAATTTTCAATAGACCAGAACTTGTCTTAGTGGAGCTTGGTAAGTAGACAATGAGTGTCAGCTGGAAATAGTGGAAGATGTTATGGAGTAGTCTACACTTAAATTTATATGTTTTTACATCCAGAAACTTAACTAAACATTATAAAATAGAGTAATAAGGGAAAACTATTAAAATAATGATTTAAAATATTTTCTATTAAAATAATGAAGGAGTAAACTATGGAGAAAAAATTACTATATATAAGTGTTAACTCAAAGCCAGAACACTTATCATCATGTAAAACTGTCGCTAGAACGTTTATCAATAAGTTTTTAGAAAAAAATAAAGATTTTAAAGTTGAAGAAGTTGATTTATACAAAAATCATATTCCGAGACTAGAATATCAATATTTTGAGGATAGAAATTGTGTAATAAAAGAAGAAGATGCAAAGAAATTACCACAAAAAGACCAAGATGAAATAAAAATAATAAGAGACTTATGTGAACAATTCAAAAGTGCTGACATGTATGTAATAGCTGCACCTATGTGGAGTTTATCTTTTCCGGCACCATTAAAAGAGTACATTGACTGCGTAGTACAAGTTGGAAAGACAATTACTTTTGAAAAGGGTAAAAAGCCACAAGGGTTACTAAATGATAAGTATAGAGCTTTAGTTTATGTTGAATCTGCTGGAGGAAATATACCTTTACTGCTAGATCCTATAATGGACAAGGGTGAAAATTATATATCAAGCATAATGAAAACACTGGGAATAAAAAAAGTTCACGAAATTAAAGTAGATAATACTGGAACAACAGAAGAAGAAAGAAAAGCTGCTATAAATAAAGCTGAGAATGAAATAGACCATATGATTAATAGTTTAGAATTTTAATCCATATAAGTAAATTTATAAAAGAGAAATAGGTTTACAAAAACAAAATAATTATAAGTAAGGGCGTTACATTTTTGTAACGCCTTTTAAAATATGTTAAAACTTCTACAAAAATTGGTATAATATACATATACAAAAAACAGGAGGAATACTATGATCTCAAAACAAATAGCAACTAGAGTGCTAGAACAATGTTTAATCACAGGTGGAGATTTTGCAGAAATATTTGAAGAAGACTGCATAAATAACAACCTAAGTCTTATAGATAGTAAAATAGAAAACGTACTAGGGGGAAGAACTTACGGAATAGGAATAAGAATTTTCAAAGGGTTCAACAGTGTTTACGCTTATACCAATGACAACTCGCTTGAATCCATGTTAGACACTGCCTATAAAGCAGCACTAGCTTTAGGTCGTGCAGGGGAAGAAAAAGTCATAGTACTAAACAACTGTAAAAGAACTACTGACATAAACCCAATAAAACTAAATCCAAACAGTGTGGATTACCAACATAAAATAAACGTAATGAAAACAGCTTATAAAAGTGCAAAAGATTACAGCAGCGATATATCACAAGTAAGTGTAAACTATTTAGACAAAGAACAAAATGTGCTAATTGCCAATACAGAAGGATTATACACAGAAGATAAAAGAGTAAGAACTAGACTTTCCATAACTTCAGTAGCATCAAGAGGAAATGAAAATCAAACTGGTCATGAAGGACCTGGAGCTTGCAAAGGGTTTGAACTATTTGAAGATATAGATCCAGAGTATTATGGAAGAGAAGCGTCAAGAGTTGCATACACAATGCTAAATGCGAAAAACTGTCCAGCAGGTAAAATGACTGTTGCCATAGACAACGGTTTTGGGGGAGTTATATTCCATGAGGCTTGTGGTCACTCACTTGAAGCAACATCAGTAGCAAAAGGAAACTCGGTATTTACTGATAAAATAGGTCAGCAAATAGCATCAACTAAGGTAACTGCCATAGATGATGGAACACTACCTAATCACTGGGGTTCAGCAAATATAGATGATGAAGGAACTCCAACTCAGAGAAATGTACTCATAGAAAATGGAATACTAAAAGCATATATGGTAGACAAATTAAATGGAAGAAGAATGAACACAGCGCCTACTGGAAGTTCTCGTAGACAAAGTTATAAATTTGCCCCAACTTCTAGGATGACAAACACATTTATAGCGCCAGGAACTGATAAGGTAGAGGATATTATTAAATCAATAGATAACGGACTTTATGCTAAGAAAATGGGCGGAGGATCTGTTAACCCTGTAACTGGAGAATTTAACTTTGCTGTGGCTGAAGGATACTTGGTAAAAAACGGAGAGATAAAAGAAGCAGTAAGAGGTGCCAGTCTTATAGGAAAAGGTAGTGAAGTTCTTATGAATATAGACATGGTAGGAGACAATTTAGCTCAGGCTCAAGGAATGTGTGGTTCATCATCTGGCTCAATTCCAACTAACGTAGGTCAGCCTATGATAAGAGTTAAAGAGATAACAGTTGGTGGAAGGAGTGAAGAATAAATGAACTTTTTGGAATTTAAGAATTTATTATTTGAAAAAGCAGAAATGGCTGGATTTAATGAGTGTGAAATTTATTTTAGTGATGGAGAAAGCATAAGCATAAGTGTTTATGAAGGAGAAGTGGAAAAATACAACTTAGCTAAGTCATTTGGACTTTCTTTTAGAGGAAAGATAAATGGAAAAATGGGTTACTCATATACTGAAATTTTAGATGAAGCTGCCGTAGATATGTTAATTAACAGTGCGAAAAACAGTGCCAACTTAATTGAAAATGATGATGAAACTTTCATATATGGTGGAGACAAAATTTATAGTGAAGTGAAAACTTATTCAAAAGAACTGGAAAATATAGACCCAGCAAAAATGATAGATTTAGCATTAGATTTAGAAAAAGAAGTTAAAAACTACAGTGACAAAGTAGTAAATATAAATGGCTGTAAAATTTCTTACTCTTCATCAAACTACGGTATTTACAATAGTAAAGGATTGGAGCTTACAAACAAAGACAACATACTAACTTCTTATGTAGTACCAGTAGTAGAAGATGAAAGTGGAAAAAATGACGGTGTAGGCTATGTGGTGGCATCCTCTTTAGAAGAAGTTAAACCAAAGGAAATGGCTGGCCAAGGTGTTGAAGAAGCACTATCTAAACTAGGTGGAAAAAGCATTCCATCAGGAAGTTACAATACAATCATATACAATGAAGCCATGGTTCAATTGCTAGAAACTTTTGCAGGAACTTTCAGTGCAGATGCAGCTCAAAAAGGTCTTTCACTTTTAAAAGGAAAAGAAGGACAAATGATAGCATCACCAATTGTTACTATTGTAGATGATCCACTTATGTATGGAGGTTTAGCATCAGCACCATTTGACGATGAAGGTGTAGCAACTTTCACAAAAGAATTAGTTCATGAAGGAAAATTAAACACTCTACTTCACAACTTAAAAACAGCTCATAAACAAGGAGTAAAATCTACAGGAAACGGGTTTAAAGCATCTTATGCCTCTTCAGTTAATGTAAGTGAAAGTAATTTATATCTTAGAGCAGGAGAAAAATCTTTCCAAGATTTAATGGAAGAAATTAATGAAGGTGTAATCATTACAGATTTAGCAGGACTTCATTCAGGAGCAAACACAGTAAGTGGAGATTTCTCCCTTGCAGCTAAAGGATTCTACGTAAAAGATGGTAAGAAAACTTTCCCAGTGGAGCAAATAACACTGGCAGGAAACTACTTTGACTTATTAAAAAATATAACAGTTATAGGAAATGATTTAAAATTCCCAATGAGCAATGTTGGTTCACCATCAGTAATAGCAACAGGACTTTCTATAGCAGGAAAATAAGAAATATAAAAGGGGAAAAATATGAGATATTACATGAAATCAAAATTCTTCAAAATAAAAGAGGACTTTTGGATAAAAAATAAGTATGACGAAGAAGTATACTTTGTAGACAATAAATTCTTAACTTTTGGTTTACAATTTGATATATTAAAAAACAACAGAGTACTTTATTCTGTAAAAGAGAAGCTACTTACTTTTATGTCAAACTACGAAATGTTTGAAAATGGAAATGTGGTAGCTGAAGTAAATCAAAAACTTACATTTTTCAAAGATAAACTAAGTGTAACTAGTAAGTACGGAGACTTAACTATCAAAGGTGACTATTTTGACTATAATTATGGAATATATAAAGGTGGAGAACTTATAGCTCAGGTGACTAAGGAGTTTTTCTCATTTACTGATAATTATTATATCGATATAGATTTTGAAGATGAAGCTTTTGTTTTAGCTTTAGTTGTTATAATAGATAATATTATAGATAAGCAAAAGAACAATAATTAGATAAAGTTTTTTACTTGGATTAAATGAATAACTTAGTGTATAATTTAAAATATCAATTGATATGCTGGAGGATACATAATGCAACGAATAAAAAGTAAATCTCTTACTAATGAAGTAAAAGATGCTATATATAAATATATAAAATCATTAGATTTATCAAAAGATACAAAACTTCCAAGTGAAGAAAATATGGCTCAACTTATAGGTGTAAGTAGAATAACAATAAGATCTGCACTAAATGAGCTTGCATCAGAAGGTGTAATTTTTAGAAGACAAGGTAAAGGGACGTTTGTAAATAGTGAAGCTCTTAAAATGAAAGCACAACTTAATCCAGTAAAGCAGTTTACTGACATTATAGAAAGTAGTGGATACAAATCATCCATAAAGGCTTTAGGATATGAAATAGTAAATGCTGATTTTAATTTAAGTAATTTATTGAAAATAAAAGAAAATGAACCTTTAGTAGCGGTAAAGAAAATTTTTTACGCAGATGAGAATCCTTGTACTTATTGTGTAGATTATTTTCCACTAAGCTTGTTGGAAAATGAAAATGAATGTGATGACTTAAATAGATATGATGAGTCTATATTCAAATTTTTAAGAGATAAAGCTGGTGTAAGTATAAGTTGGGACAAAGTTGAAATTAAAACTATAACCAATGTAGAAAATGAAGAATTAAACAATCCATTTGAATGTGAAGATAAAGTAAAATCATTCTTGCTTTTAGAAGGTATAAATTTTGATGAAAATGATAGGCCTGTAATGTATATAAAAGAGTATATAGATACTACATTTATAAGATTTAACATAATAAGACAAAGACTAATGGGATAATTAAATATTTAAAAATGGGCTGTCGTACCAAGAACTTTAAACATCATATATAGTAGTAATTAATTTTATCAAATAACTGTATATGATGTTTATATATTTTAGTGCGATAGCCCCTTTGTTTAATATGAGAATACTAATTTAGTAATTATAACTATATTATTGTGTAAGTATTATTATTTTATATGTCTTATCTTATATACAAATTTATCGCTTCTAGCAACACTTAGAGTAAACTCAATAACTATATTGTCATCATTGTATGTAGTACGAAGTAGTTTTAAACAAGCTGAGTCTAATGGTACATCTAATAATTCTGCCTCTTGGTCAGATATTATTCCAGCAGAAAACTCTTCATCAGCTACTTTAATAATTTCTCCATAATCTTCTTTAAATATCTCGTATAAAGGTTTTTCAATAACTTTTTCTTTTGTCAAACCTATAAATTGTCTTAGAGGTAGGTATGTTCTCTCAATCATCATAGGAATATTATCAGCCAGCCTTAGACGCACTATTTTTATCATTTTTTCTCCAGGTTTTATACCTAGTTTTTCGGAAAAGTATTTTGTACTTTCTACTACTTCAAATGATAATACCTTTGTACTTGGTTTTTTTCCTTGTGATTTCATATGATCTGTAAAGCTGTAACTGTCCATTAAATTTTGTGAACTTTGATTAAGAGCAGAAACAAAAGTTCCCTTTCCATGTCTTTTATATATATAGCCCATATGTTCTAAATCAGCCATAGCTAATCTAACTGTAGTTCTGCTGACTCCATATTCATCACAAATTCTTCTTTCTGATAGCATTCTATCATTTGCTTCCATCTCGTTTTCAATTTTATTTCTTAGTATTTCAACAAGCTGATCGTATATTGGTCTTTTATCATTTCTGTTTATCATAAAAATTATAATCCTCTCTAAGTGGTTATTACCACATTTAATTATAAAATAAATAACTATTTATGTCAATGAGTAAAATACAGGGATTACTTAGTATGCCATACTATTAATTTATACTAAAAGTATATAGTATTGACAAAATAAAAAAAATGAGTTACATTCAAGGTGGTAATAACCACTTGGTTAAAATGTTATTTATTAGATTTTATATATTAATTTATTATTATCTAAAGGGAAAATATTAATTAGTGAAGGGAGAATTAAGTATGATAACAACAATAACATTCAATCCATCTATAGACAGAATGTATAGAGTAAGTAGTATGAATATAGGTGAAGTTCAAAGAGTAGTAAGTGCAAAAGCAACTGCTGGAGGTAAGGGTATAAATGTAACTAAAGTATGTAAAATTTTACAAGAAGAACCTTTAGCTATGGGATTTTTAGGTGGATATAATGGAGAATTTATAAAAGAAGAACTTAGAAAATTAGATATAAAAAATAAATTTACAAAAATAAATCAAGAGACTAGAAATTGTTTAAATATAATTACAGATGATAAGGTAAGTACAGAATTTTTAGAAAAAGGACCAATATTAGAAGATGGTGATTTAGAAAAATTTGAAAATGATATAAAAGAAGTAATGAAAAGTACTAAAATACTAGTGGCTTCAGGTAGTTATTGTCAAAACATACCATTAGATTATTATGAGAAAATAGGTAATCTATGTAGAGAAAATAATGTTAAATTCATATTGGATACATCAGGAGAAGCATTAAAAGTAGCATTAAAATCAAAGCCATATTTAATAAAACCTAACACAGATGAAATAAAACAATTACTAAACATAGATATTGAGTCAAGAGATGAAGTTATAAGTGCAGGCAAAAAGCTTATTGAAATGGGAGCTGAAAATGTATGTATATCTTTGGGAAAAGATGGAATGATTTACTTAAATGCAGAAGAAGTATATGAAGCAAAGGTACCAAAAATAGAAGCTGTGAACACTGTAGGTAGTGGAGATAGTACAATAGCTGGATTTAGTGTAGGTATTTTAAGAGGTTATGAAATAGAAGAATTACTTAAACTTTCAAATGCTTGTGGTATAAGTAATGCTCTTAATATAGAAACCGGTTTTGTAAGTTTAGAAGAAGTTGAAAAATACAAAGATTTAGTTAAAGTAACAAAATTAAGTTAATACAATAAAATATTTTAGTGGTGACAAAAAATAAAAATAATTTATATTCGATTAAGTGGTAACTATCACTTGAGAGAATATAAATTTTTACTAAAAAATAAAATAAACTTGAATATGAAAAGAAAGCAGTCAGACCATGATGTATATTCTTTTTATTTTTTTCAGAAAAAGTGGTTATAACCTCATTACCAGGATTAAATTAAAATATAAAAGGGGAAAAGAGAAATGTTTAAATTAGAAGAACAAGAATTAAAAGATTTGGGTGCAATAATAACAACAACAGAAATAAAACAACAACCTGAGTTATGGGCACAAGCATATGAAATATATAAAGCTAATAAAGAAAATTTAAATAACTTTATAGAAAATATAGGAAAGAAACATGGACAATTTAGAGTTATATTTACAGGTGCTGGAACATCAGCTTATGTAGGAAATTCAGTAATTCCTTACCTTAAGAAGAAAAATGACATGAAAAAATGCATTATAGAATCAATACCTACTACAGATATAGTTTCTAATCCATATGATTATTTAAAAGAAGATGTACCAACATTATTAGTTTCTTTTGCAAGAAGTGGAAATAGTCCTGAAAGTATAGCGGCACTTAATTTAGGAAGACAAATTGTAGATGATTTTTATCATTTAGCAATAACTTGTGCTCCAGAAGGAAAGCTTGCTCAAATGACTAAAAATGATGAACATAACTATTTATTATTGATGCCATCAAAATCAAATGATCAAGGTTTTGCGATGACAGGAAGCTTCACTTGTATGATGTTATCAGCAATATTAATATTTGATAACTTAGACAGCGATATAGAAAAAGCATATATAGATGCAATAATAGAAATGGGAAGAAACGTAATAGATAGAAAAGATGAAATACATGAATTAATAAATAAAGATTTTAATAGAGTAGTATATTTAGGGTCAGGAGGTCTAGGAGGCTTAACACAAGAAGCACAGTTAAAATTATTAGAACTTACAGCAGGGAAAATAGCTACGGGATATGATTCAGCAATGGGATTCAGACATGGTCCAAAATCATTTATAGATGAAAATACACTTATATTTGTATTTGTATCTAATAATGAATATACAAGGAAGTATGATATAGATGTTTTAGAGGAAATAAATGGAGATAAAATTGCAAAGCTTACTTGTGCAATATTAGTAGAAAATGAAAATAACTTCTCTGGAAAAACATTTGGATTTGAAAATAAGTACAATGAATTACCAGATGTATATCTTGCATTCCCATACATATTGTTTGGGCAAACTATATCTTTATTTACATCAGTAAAAGTTAACAATAAACCAGATACACCATCACCAACAGGGACAGTAAACAGAGTAGTAAAAGGTGTAATTATACATGAGTATGATAAGTAGGAAGTAGAAGTGTAATATTTAAATAAATTTGGGAGGAATCGATATGTCATTAGTAACAACAACAGAAATGTTTAAAAAAGCGCAAGAAGGAAATTATGCAGTAGGAGCTTTTAATGTAGAAAATTTAGAAATGGTAATGGCTGTTATAGAAGCTGCTGAGGAATTAAACTCTCCAGTTATATTACAAACTACTCCATCTACTGTAAAATATGCAGGACTTGACTACTATTTAGCAAATGCAAAAGTTGCAGCAGAAAGAGCAAAAGTACCTGTAGCAATGCATTTAGATCATGGTTCAAGTTTTGAGCTTGCAATGCAAGCTTTAAGAACAGGATATACATCAATAATGATAGATGGATCTCATGAAAGTTTTGAAAACAATATATCTTTATCTAAATCAGTAGTAGATGCTTGTAAACCATCTCTTGTACCAGTAGAAGCAGAGCTTGGAAAAGTTGGTGGAAAGGAAGATGACTTAGATAGTGGAGAAGGGAGTGCTCATACAGATCCGCAAGAAGCAAAAGAGTTTGTCGAAAAAACTGGAGTTTCTTCATTAGCTATAGCTATAGGAACAGCACACGGTTTATATAAAGGTGAGCCTAAAATAGACTTAGATAGATTATCAGAAATTAAAAAGGTAGTCTCAATACCACTAGTATTACATGGAGGATCAGGTATACCTGATGAAATTATAAAAGAAAGTATAAGAAGAGGTATTAGTAAAGTTAACTATGCAACTGAATTAAGAATTGCATATAGTAATGGGGTTAAAAAAGTTTTAAAAGAAGATCCTGAAGTTATAGATCCAAAGAAATATGGAGTGGCTGGACGTCAATCAGTAAAAGAATTTGTAAAAGAAAAAATTGCTGTATGTGGATCTATAGATAAAGCATAAAAAACAAGTCATATATTATTATATAAAGATAATGGTATAGTTTTTTCATAAAAACGATGAAAAATATCAGCTTTTATTGTGAGAATATTATGTATATAATCAAAATGTAAAATAAAGCAAAAAGAGAAATTTTATGATGGAAATATATTGAGACATAAATTTCACTATGAATATGGAAAAAAGTCGACTTTTGCAATAAAATGTTATAGTTTATAATAATATCATAAGAATACGACAAAAAAGAGGGAGGTGGGTATATGAGAGAACGAATTATTCTTGAAGAACTAAGAAATAGTAGTGACTATTTAAATTTAGATCATTTCGCAAATAAGCTAGGGGTATCTACTAGAACCATTAGAAATGAGATTAAGAATATAGAAAGTATAGACGAACGTAATGGTTTTAAATTAGAATACAAAACTAAACTAGGATATGTTTTAAATATTAAAGATGAAGAAAAGTTTGATCATTACCTTAAAAACCTACCCTCATACTTGATTGAGAATCCAGAACAACGTGTAGAATCCATAATAGTAGAACTTTTAGTAAACGAGGGTTATAAAACTATAGAAAAGTTAAGCAATAAATTCTTAGTAAGTTCATCTCAAATAAAAAATGATTTAAAAAAGATAGATGAAAAGCTAGGAGACACAGGTTTGGAGTTGGAGCGTAAGGCTCATTATGGGATTAAAATAGGGGGATCTGTTAAGTCAGTCCAAAAAATGTTAGTAGAAAGTTATTCTAAAAAAAATAGAAATATAACAGAATATAAAAATAAATTTATTGATGATTCTAAATTAGACAATATTAGAAATACAATAAAAAATGTACTTAATGAACATGACTTGGAAATAAACTTAATGGAACTTGAAGAAATATTAGCCCATACTGTAATTGTATACATAAAGTCTAGTTTGAGAGAAGTGGAAAATATCAATAAGCTAGAAGAAGATGCAGAAAATTTAATGATAAATGATTTGTTAGATAACATATTTAATGAGAAAAAGTATTATGTTGCCAATGAGGAAATCGATTACTTAAAACAACTCATAAAGGTGAAGACCAAAAATAAAAAGATTGGCGTAGTGAATATTGAAACAAGTAAACTTCAATATATAATATGTGAATTTTTTAAAGATGTAGATAAAAAATATAATACTAGTTTTTCAGAAGATAAAGAATTTTTTAATTTGCTTTATTTACATATTGCATCTTTAATAGAGCGTGCAAAAAGAGAGCATAACATAACAAATCCATTTTCGATTAAAATAAGTCAACAGTATCCAACAGTTTTTAATTTGGCTATTCAACTTTCAAAACTTATAGAAAGTGAATATCAGATAAAGATAAGTCAAGATGAGATAGGTTTCATAGCTACTCATATAGCTGTGCCATTTGAAAAACGAGAAGAAGCTAATTTTAATAAAAAATATAAAATAGCAATAATATGCTCATCAGGTGGAGGAAGTGCATATTTAATAAAATTAAGAATGAATGAAATTTTCCCTAATGCTGAAATAAGGAATTTCTCTTTGTTAGCAGAAAAAGAAGTAGTAGGTTTTTCGCCAGATTTGATTTTTTCAATAACAAATCTAGAATTTAAAATAAATGCTCCAGTTATACTTATAAACGAAATCTTGGATGAATTAGACTATTTAAACATTAAAGAAAGTGTAAGATTTGCAGATTGTATAGGAAGTACATCAAATCCTAAGCAATATATATTAAGTTTGTTTAGCAAAGAACATTTTAGATGTATAAAAGAAAAAGCTGATTATAAAGATATACTTTATAATATGTCACAAGATATAGTTGATTCAGGGGCTTGTTCACCAAGTTATCCTAAAGACGTATGGGAGAGGGAATCTTGTTTAAGTACTATTTATACAAATGGAGTAGCAATACCTCACCCGATTGAAATGACAGGAAATAAAAATATTATATCAGTAGCTTTGTTACACTGTGATATTAGTCATGAAGATAAAAAACCAAAAATAATTTTTATGATTTCCTTAATAAAGGGAGACTTAGAACTTCATAAACAAATATCTAAATACTTAACTAAGGTTATGACAAATAAGGACATAGTAGATATGTTAAATAGATCACAATCTTATGAAGAGTTTATATATAAATTAAAAATCTACATAGGGGGTTAGACATGAATATAGATTTCTTAAAAAATTTATCTGAAGCAGATGGAATCGCATCGAATGAGGGAGAAGTAAGAAAAGTTCTATTAGAAGAGTTAAAAGATCATAGCGATGAAATAGTATGCGATGGACTAGGAAGTATAATTTTCTCAAAAATAAAAGATAAAAAAGCACCAAATATAATGATTTGTGCTCATATGGATGAAGTTGGATTTATGGTAAGAAACATAGATAACCTTGGTATGATTCATTTGATAACAATAGGAGGAGTAAAACCTCTTGCACAATTTACACAAAAAGTTAGAATCACAACAAGTGATGGAAGAAAAATTCCAGCTATCATAAATGGGACATATAATGATGGTAAAGCTGAGAAGATATATGCAGATGTTGGAGCATATACGGCAGAAGAAGTATACAACTTAGGTATCAAAGTTGGGGATATGGTAACATATACAACTGAATTTGAAGAATTTACTTTACAAAATAGATTAGTAGGTAAAGCATTTGATGATAGAATAGGATGCTTTGTAATGGGAGAAGTCCTAAAAAGATTAGATAAAAAAGATATAAATTGTAATATTCATTTCGCAGCTACAAGTAGTGAAGAGGTTGGGATAAGAGGTGGAAGAACTGCAACTCAGTTAATGAATCCTGATGTGGTATTTGTAATAGACGTAGCATGTGCTAAAAATGAATTTGTAAGAGATTATACAAATCAAAAACAAATTGATAAAGGTGTAATGTTAATGCATAGAGATAGAACTCTAGTGCCAAATAAAGAAATGATAAATTACATAATAGAAACTGCTGAGAAAAACAATATATCACTTCAACATGATATGTTTGAGTCAGGTGGTACTGATGGAGGAGAGGCACACCTTGTAAATGAGGGAAAACCTTGTGCAGTAACTTGTGTACCAGTTAGATATGGGCACTGTGCATTCTCTATAGTAAGTAATAAGGATCTAGAAGCTATTATAGAGCTATATACACAGTTAATCTTAAATTTTGATGAAAAAAAATATAAAAATATAATAAATTTTATGTAAAGCAAAAAGGAGAATAAGAAAATGTCAACAGAAATGCAAATAATGGAGCTTATATCAACAGCAGGTGAAAGTAAAGCGAAAGTTTTCGAAGCTTTAAAGAAAGTAAAACAAAATGATTTTGACGGAGCAAGAGCATTAATAGCTGAAGCTCGTAAAATAGATGTTGAAGCACATAATATACAAACACAGTTAATAACTCAAGACATAAGTGAAGAGGTTGAAAGTCCAGCTATGAGTCTTTTAATGGTTCATGCTCAAGATCATTATATGACTTCTCAATTAGCAAAAGATTTAATAGAAGCTTTAATAGAAGTTTTTGATAAGTAATATATAAATAAATTACTTTTGTGAAGTATTAATTTTTCAAATAAAAAATTAAAATAAATTTTTAAAAACAAATTTTAGGAGGAATTATTATGAAAATATTATTATGTTGTGCAGGTGGATTTTCTACAAACATGCTAATGCAAAATATGAAGAAGGTTGTAAAAGAAAGTGCTAAACTTGATGAAAATGAATTCGATTTTACAGCTATACCAGCAGATTCATTAGAAAGTGAAATAGATAATTGGGATATAGTTATGGTTGGACCACAAGTATCTCATAAGATTGACTTTATAGAATCAATATGTAAGCCAAGAAATAAGCCATTCGTAGTAATAGACAAAGATGTTTATGGAAAAATGGATGGAGCTACAGTTATGAAGTTAGCTTTAGTAACTCATAAAAAGCATCAATTAGCTCAAGGACAATAAAAATATTAAGATAAAAGGGGGAAATAAATATGTTTGCAAAATTTGAAGCGTTTATGAATCGTGTATTTATGCCTCTAGCTCACAAGGTTGACAACCAACGTCACCTTGGGGCTATAAAGGCTGGAATGGTTGCCATGACACCGTTTACAATATTAGGAAGTATATTTGCAATACTTCCAGCACTTCCAAATATGCTTGGGGAAAGTAATCCAGTAAGTCAATTTATATTAAATAATGCAGCAGTTCTAGATTTACCAGTAAGCCTTTCTATAGGATTAATAGGTTTATATGCATGTATGTGTATTGCATATAACTTAGGTAATCATTATAAATTATATATACCAGGTTGTGTTACACTTGCAACGTTCTCATTCTTATTCTTAGTAGCAACTTTTACACCAGATGGTGCATTAGAATTAGGAAACTTAGGTGCTAAAGGTTTATTTACAGGTATGATAGCTGGTCTTGGATCTGTAGAGTTATATAACTTATGTAAGAAGAAAAATCTTACAATCAGAATGCCAGAAGGTGTTCCTGACTTTGTATCTAAATCTTTTGAATTAATACCAACTACTATTATAGTTTGTGGTACTTTTATAGCAGCTCGTTTTGCTTCATTAGCTATATTTGGAGAATTACCTCCACAAATACTTACTCAATTCCTAGCTCCATTAGTAGGAAGTATGGATAATCCATGGGCAGTTCTTGCACTTAACTTTGCAATATGTACAGTATTCTTCTTTGGAATACATTCATCAGTATTTAGTCCTATAACTAGACCTATAATGGTTACATTTATAGCAGAAAATATAGCAGCAATGCAAGCAGGACAACCAATACCTCACTTCTATACAGCAGGAGTTTCAAGTGCATTCTTCGGATTTACAGGTTGTGGTATAAGTATAGGTTGCGTAATTGCATGTATCTTATCTAAAAATAAAACGTACAAAAAAATTGGTAAAGTGTCATTATTCCCAGCATTATTTGGAATAAATGAACCAATATTATTCGGTGCTCCAATAATATTAAACCCAATGATGTTTATACCACATGTATTTGGTGGAGCTATAATAGGTACATTACCAATGTTCCTTATGAATTGGGGATGGTTAGCAAAACCAGTATTTGACCCTCCATACGTAGGGGTATTTCTAGAAGGATTCTTAACTAATGGAGACTGGCGCTCTATAGTAGTTAACGCTTTACAATTGGTATTAGCAGTAGCACTATACTTGCCATTCTTCAAGATAATGGAACGTCAACAAGAAGCTAAAGAAAAAGAAGAAGCTAAAAATACAGCTAAAAATATATTCTCTAAAGAAGAAGAAGATCTATTAGGGGACTTAGGGCTAGATTTCTAATATTTTATGGATAATAGAGTAGAAAAAATAAGAGATTTAATTAAAGAAAGAGATGTTGACGCTCTCATAATAAAGGGAAAAAATAACAAACGATATATAGGCGCATTAACAGGAAGCGGTGTTTATGTACTTATTACAAAAGAAAAAAAATATCAAATTCTAGATGGTAGGTATACTGACGAGGCAGATAAAAAAACATCTGGATTTATAAAAAGGGTTGTATCTCAGGGATCTTATATACCAAATATAATTGAATTATTAGAAGAACTGAATATAAAAAACATAGCAATAGAAAGCCAAGCCATGAGTATACAAGAGTATATATCGCTAGAAAAGGCAGGTTTTGATATTAGTTTAATAACTAATGAATTAGGTAAAGTAAGAGCTGTAAAATCTAAAGAGGAAATAGAGCTTATAAAAAAAGCTTGCGAAATCACAGATGAAGTCTTTAGCCAAGTTATATCTGAAATAAAAGAAGGTATGACTGAGCTAGAGGTTTCAGCTCTGCTTCAATATTATGCACTTAAAAAAGGTGCAAGTGGAATGGCATTTGAGCCAATAATAGCATCTGGTGCAAGAGGGGCAATGCCTCACGGAAGACCTACAAATAAAAAATTAAAGAAAAATGAAGCAATAACAATAGATTTTGGGGTAGTTTATCAAGGGTATCAATCTGATATGACTCGAACAATATCTATAGGTGAACCACCTAAAATCATTAGAGAAATATATGATATAGTTCTAAAAGCACAACTATCGTCAATAGAGTCCATAAAAGAAGGTGTGAAAGCTAGCGATGTTGATAAAGTTGCTAGACAAATTATACAAGATCATGGATTTGGGGACTATTTTAATCACGGACTAGGTCATGGAATGGGTCTTGGTGATGGAGAAGTACCAACACTAAACAAAAGAAGTGATGATATTTTAGCAGAAGGCATGGTAATGTCTTGTGAGCCAGGGATTTATATTCCAGATGTAGGAGGAGTTAGAATAGAAGACGATATTGTTATAATAGATGGAAAGGGTGTTTCACTTAATAAGACATCTAAGGACTTTATAATATTAGGAGAGTAAAGCTATGAAATATAATTTTGACAAAGTACTAAATCGTAAAGAAGGTAATTGTAGAAAATGGAGCAATACTGTAATCAAAGAAAAGTTTGGATTAGATGAAAATGCAATTCCTATGGATTTAGCTGATATTGATTTTGAATGTGCTCCAGCTATAAAAGAAGCAATAACAAAAAGAGCATCTGTAGGAGATTATAGCTACACTTTTATAGGAGATGACTTCTATGAAGCAGTTATAAACTGGAATAAAAGAAGATTTGATGTTCATATAGAAAAAGAATGGATAAAGTTGACTTTTGGTACGGTTTCAACTCTTCACTATATAGTCCAAGCGTATACTAAAGAAGGGGAAGGTGTATTAATAAACACACCTGCTTATGATCCATTTGCAGAAGCTGTAGTAAATAATAATAGAAAGTTATGCTGTAGCCCATTAAAACTAGAAAATAATAGATATTATCTTGATTTTGAAGATATGGAAAATCAAATGAAGTCTGGTAATATAAAAGTATTTATATTCTGTAGTCCACAAAACCCATCAGGACGTATATGGACAAAAGAAGAATTATATCAAGTGTCAGAATTATGCTTGAAGTATAATGTACTTTTAGTAAGTGATGAAATACATAGAGATGTAGTATTTAAAGGTAAAACATTTGTATCTTTATGGAATGCTCATCCAGAAATTTATAAAAATAGTATATTATGTGTATCTCCTAACAAAGGGTTTAACTTAGGTGGATTAAAAACATCTTATGTAGTAATAAGAGATGCTAAAGTTAGAGAAACTTTATTAGAAAGATTAAAAAGTAACTCTATAACTTCTCCAAATGTATTTGCAGTTCCAGCAATTATTGCAGCATACAATGAAAGTGAAGAATGGTTAGATGAGATGACTAGCTATGTAGAAAGCAACTTTGAAACAGTTTATGATTTCTTTGAAAAATACATGCCAAAGGCAAAAGTTATGAAGTCAGATTCTTCTTTCTTAGCATGGATAGACGTAAGAGAAGTGTTTAAGGACGAAGAAGAATCTAAAGAATTTTTCAAAAATGCAAACTTAACTATGGTAGTTGGAAGTTACTTTGTAAAAGATGGAGAAGGATTTATTCGTCTTAATATAGGATGTCCTAAAGAAACATTAAATGAAGCTCTAAGTAGAATTAAAAAAACTTATGAAAGCATGTATTGTTAATAATTTAGGATAGTAAGTTATAATGTGAGATGACTTACAAAAATATTTTAAATGTGAATTTTATAGAAGTGTATTTAAAAATAAGTTAAAAGATATTTTTAAATACACTTCTCTTTTTATTTATAATTACTAAATGCGTAATATAAATCTACATATGCTAGCATAGTTCACGCTAAAACGAATGATAAATAAAAAACTACCATAAAATTACAATAAAACTATTGAAAAGTTATAAATTCTCTGATATATTTATAAATAGGTAATACGTATTACCTATAAAAATTAAAATCACAACGGGGGAATTTATAATGGAATATAAAAATCACGAATTTTATTTAAGAAGAGCAATAGAAGTATCAAAAATGGCAAGAGAAGGTGGAAATACACCTTTTGGAGCATTATTAGTAGATGCGGATGGAAATATATTAATGGAACAAGGAAATGTTGAAATAACAGAACATAGATGTACAGGTCATGCAGAGGCAGCACTTGCAGAAAGAGCATCAAAAGAATATAGCAAAGAATTCTTATGGACTTGTACTTTATACACTACAGCAGAGCCATGTGCAATGTGTGCTGGAGCAATATATTGGGCAAACATAGGCAGAGTAGTATATGGAATGACAGAAAGAAGATTATTAGAACTTACAGGAAGTCACGATCAAAACCCAACTTTTGATTTACCATGTAGAGACGTATTTTCTAAAGGACAAAAAGATATAGTAGTAGTTGGACCAATAGCAGCAGTTGAAGAAGAAGCAGCAAAAGTACATGAGGGGTATTGGGATTAATAATTAATAAATATTGATAAAAAGAGAAAATAGGGGGAAATGTATGTCAGTCATTAGTTGTAGTTATAAAGATGTATTTGAAGAAAAAGTATCTAGAGGGAAATTGTTAATATTAGCATTTCAGCATGTTCTTACCATGTGCCCTGCATCCATAGCAGTGCCACTAATATTAGGAAGCGCATTAAATTTAGATAATAAAACAGTAGCATTTTTAGTATCAGCAAATCTTTTTACAAGTGGAATATCAGTATTAATTCAAACATTTGGATTTGCTAATATAGGTTCTAAACTACCACTGGTAATGGGGGCATCATTTGCTCCTCTTGGAGTTATGATATCAATCGGTGGACAATATGGCTTAAATACTTTATTTGGGGCAATAATAGGTTCTGGAATATTAATTTTTGTAATATCTTTCTTTATGGAAAAGATATTAGTATTCTTCCCAAATGTGGTTGTAGGCTCATTTGTAACTCTAATAGGTATAAGTTTAATACCAGTGGCATTTAAAGACTTGGCTGGTGGAGAAGGTGCAGCTAATTTTGGAGCTGTTGAAAATATTATGCTTGGTGGACTTGTATTAATTATTATAATAGGTTTAAATCAATATGGAAAAGGTCTTGTAAGGTCATTATCTTTATTAATCGGAATAATAATAGGTACTATAATAGCATTTGCATTAGGTATGGTTGATTTAACACCAGTGGCACAGGCAAGTTGGTTTGAAATAATAAACCCTGCTAAATTTGGAGCTCCAAAATTTAGAATAGATGCAATACTTATGATGACAATCTTTTGCGTAATAAATTTAATTCAGTGTATAGGTGTATTTTCTGTATTAGATGAAGTATGCCAAACTAATACTGATTCAAGCACTAAGATAAAAGGTTTAAGAGGAGTAGCAATGGGGCAAATTTTTGCTGGATTATTCTGTTCAGTTCCATCTACAATGTTTAACGAAAACGTAGGTCTTATAGAATTGACTAATGTAAAAAGTAGAAATGTAATAAAAATGGCAGGATTATTTTTAATAATAATTGGATTTTTCCCTAAAGTAGCTGCATTAATAACTATAGTACCAAAACCTGTAATGGGTGGAGCTACAATATCTTTATTTGGAATAATATTAACGGCAGGAATATCCATATTATCTAAGGTAGATTTCTCTACAGGTGGAAACTTTACAATAGTTGGTATAAGTTTGGCTGTGGGAGTAGGAGTTACTGTAGTACCTAATATATTTGATGCATTTCCTAGCTTATTGTCAATGCTTTTAAGTAACGGTTTATTTATGGTTAGTATTACAGCTATAATTTTAAATATAGTATTTAATTTTAAAGATATAAAGAAATCATTGGTGGCAAATTAGAAATTTTAATAAATTAAGAAAGAACTGCATCCTTACTTTGGGTGCAGTTTTTTGCTAATTTAGTTGCGCATATTTCATTTTAAATATATAGTAGAAGCATTAAAGATAGTGATCAAGTTTTGATATATAGAAAGTAAGGGGGAGCATTACATGCTTACAGTATTATTAGTAATTATTTATATTGCATTTATTAGTTTAGGATTACCAGATGCGATACTAGGTTCTGCTTGGACTATGATTTATGAAGATTTAAATGTACCAATATCTTATGCAGGTTTGGTGACTATGATTATTACTGGAGGGACAATTATTTCAAGTTTCTTTAGTGGTAAGATGATAAAAAAATTTGGCACAGGGAAGGTAACAACTTTTAGTGTATTTTTAACTGCTATGGGATTACTCGGTGTATATTTTGCACCAAGTTTTATTTGGATATGTTTACTTGCCGTTCCTTTAGGTTTAGGAGCAGGAGCTGTAGATTCTGCATTGAACAACTTTGTAGCAAATCACTATGAAGCAAAACACATGAACTGGCTTCATTGTTTTTGGGGAATAGGGGCTACTTCTGGTCCATTTATTATGTCTTTTTATTTATTAAAAGAAAATGGATGGAGAAGTGGTTATGCGACTATTGGTATTATTCAATCTATATTAGTTGTATGTCTTCTTTTATCTTTACCATTATGGAGAAAGTTTGAGGATTCCAAGGAAGAAGAAAAGAAGGGCAGTACTTCCATAAATGTGAAGACTTTATTGAAGTTACCTGGAGCCAAGCCAACATTAATAGCATTTTTATGTTACTGTGGCATAGAGTTAACAACAGGCTTATGGGCAAGTTCCTTTTTAGTATTTAACAGTGGACTATCAGCAGGATTAGCAGCCAAATGGGTGTCACTTTATTATTTGGGAATTACAGTAGGAAGATTTTTAGCAGGTTTCTTATCAATGAAGTTAAACAATAAGCAAATGATTAGAGTAGGGCAGTTGATTTGTTTATTGGGAGCAGTATTACTAATGATACCTTTTTCAAACAATTTTAAATTAGTAGGATTAATATTAATTGGATTGGGATGCGCTCCGATTTATCCAGCCATGTTACATGAAACTCCAAATAAATTTGGTAAAGATTTATCACAAGAGATTATGGGAATACAAATGGCTACAGCTTATGTGGGAAGTACAATTGTACCACCACTATTTGGTATGTTATCAAAGTTTAGTGGGTTTGGAATTTTACCTGGATTTTTGTTGATTTTTATAGTAGTAATGTTATTGTCTACTGAAAGAGCTAATAAGATATGTAAATAAAATAACCTAAACATAAAAAAGATAGTTTTTGAGCAAGATCGTTACCTAATTTTACAATTGACACTCAAAAAGAGTATCTTATTATTAATATGGATAGAATAATTTTATAATAAGACTAGATTAAGTGAGTGAGCATAAATGAGTAAAAACAAAAAGATATTATTTTGCATTTTTATAGGATTAATTTTATTAATATTTTGGGTTCAAAAAACTGATTCAGATAATATTATTGAAAAAGAAATAGGCATATATAACAGACCCTTTAAAGAAAATGTTGTTTTTTATCCTCAACATCAAGATGATGAGGTACTGTGGGGAGGAAGCGCTTTAAGAAGAGCTATAAATATACTAGGAGCTGATCATGTATTTGTGGTATTAGTTTCAGATGGAAGTGGAGTTAATGTTTTTAAAGATAAAACTTATGAAAATACAAGTAGAGAAGAAAAAGAGAAACTTAGAAATAAAGAGTTCTATGCAGCCCTCTATGATTTGGGCATTAAAAAAGAAAATATTTTAATACTTGCAGATATGGACAATAAAAGAGGAAGTCATTTTGAGCTTATGAGAGAAGTTGCACTGAATTTTGAGCAAAAGTACAAAAGTGTGACTCATATAGCTCACACATACAAATATGATGATCATATCATGCATAGAAAAAATGGAAAAGTAATTTATAACTTATATAAAGCAGGAAAAATAAAAGACGTAATGTTTTATCTAAAACCTAAGTATGTAAAAAAACTTCCAGCAGATAAAAGAGTCATATATAAGACAACAGATTATGAAGACTATGACGCTATTGTCAATGCTTGTAATGAATACAGGGTTATTAATAAAGGAAATGATAGAAGGGGAATTGGCTACATTTCTGCACATAGTCATTTTGACCAATTACTCAGTGATCCTGAATTAACTTCAGTTTTGCACTTGCCATATTAAATATAATTAAATGCAAAAAGAGAGCTAGTTTCTTAAAATAGCTCTCTTTTTATGTTGAAAATATTTAAACTTTTAATTAATATAACTTATCCTCTTCTACTTCAATTAAACCTTTTGAAGCTAAAAAATCTTCCTGTAAATCTAAAATCATTTCTATATCATCTTTAGATATATTACCTGCACATCTATTATAAATAAAATCTATCATCTCTTCTATTGAAACTGTTATATCTTCCATAATGTCCTCCTAAATTTAAAACACAAATACTATAATACAACAGAATATATGAAATTAAAAGAGGTAGAATTTGCGAAGTTTTTTTGCAGATACAAATTTGAAACTAAAACTTTGGAGGATCATGTGAGAATAACCACAAGAATTAGTGAAAAAAATGATGATGTCTCTTGTTTATTATATATAAGCAATAATGAAGCTAATGATTGTATAAAAGAATTAGAAAATGTGAAAAAATTACAAGAAAGTAATATGGAGAAAAAATAAAATGACAATTATTATATGAAGTTAGTACAAAAAGTATTATAAAATACGAGTACTGGAATAGTAGAACTAGCCATTTTATAATAAAAACCTTAAGATTTATATTTCAAATCTTAAGGTTTTTTACATACTTATGCATTTGCTAAAGTTAATGTACCAAATATATTTCTACCATTTCTAAAATAGAAGAAAATAGAGAAAAATACAGTAAGAAGTTCAGCTATTGGAACTGCTAGCCATATTCCAGCAACTCCTATAAAATTAGGTAGTATTACAATAGCAGCAGTGACAAATATTAAAGAACGAAGTACTGAAATAAGAGCAGAAATACTTCCGTTACCAATAGATGTAAAGTAACCTGACATAAAAACATTAACTCCTATTATTAAAAATCCAAAGGCAAATAACTTTATACCTTCAGTTGCAATATTATAAACCTCCATATCTGTTGTAAACATTCCTATTATATACTTTCCAACAAATATGGAAAATACAAATATTAAAACTGAACTTGCACCAATAGTTAGGAAACTATGTCTTAAGCTTTCTTTTATTTTTTCAATATTTTTTGCACCAAAGTTAAAACTAATCATAGGTGATATTCCAACGGTTACTCCAAAATAAACAGCAATAAAGAAGTAGTACATATATATTATTATGGACATGGCTGCCACACCATTTTCACCGTGGAAAGCTAATATACTTTTGTTAAATAAGAAAGTCGTTATACCAGTTGATAATTCAGTAAACATTTCAGAACTACCATTGTAGCAAGAGTTATAAAATGCTTTCATATCAACTTTTGGTTTTGTGAATTTCAAGTTTGATTTACTACTTAAAAAATATAATAAACCTATGATTGCTGATATAGTTATGGATAAAAATGTTCCAAGGCCTGCACCTAAAATTCCTAATTTGAAAATGACTATAAACATAAAGTCTAAGATTAAATTTAAAACTAATCCAAGTGTGGACATTATAAGAGCTACTTTTGGACTTCCATCTACTCTAGCATAATACTCAAAATATAATTTAAACATCATTGGTATTGTCATTAAAACAGTTAAGAAACCATAAGGAATGGCATAAGGCAATAATTGCTCAGTTGCTCCAAGCCCTACTAACATGGGTTTTAAAAATAATACAAATACTACTGTTAATAAAAGTGAAATTATTAATAGCATTAATGTTATAAATGAAAATAGTTTATTTGCACCATCCTCATCCTTTTCTCCCAGTTTAATTCCAACCAAAGCACCTGAACCAGTGGCCAGCATTACAGAAACACCAAAAACTACACAAGTTATAGGTATAACTATATTGATAGAAGCGAGGGCATTTGAATTTACAAATCTTGATACGAAGAAACCATCTATAGTTGTATAAAATGATAAAAATATCATAGTTGCTATTGATGGAGCAACGAATTTTAGAAATTGTAAGTAGTTTTGTTTTTTAGAAAATAATTCTTCCATTGTCATCATCCTTTCCATATAAATTTATAAGTAATTGTTCTTAGTTGACAATAACAATCTTAAAGGATATAGTAACTATATTGTCAATGATAAATTTGAAAAAAATTATTATATTATTAATGATAAATTTTAAGGAGGGGGTATTTTTTATGGAAGCTAAATTTACTGTGGGAGAGTTTGCAAAACTTTATGGTATGCAAAAACAAACATTAATTTTTTATGATAAAATAGACCTTTTCAAGCCCAAAATAGTAGACGAAAATAATGGGTATAGATACTATACATCAGATCAATTGGAGCTATTAGATAGTATATTAATACTAAAAGAGATAGGCCTTCCATTAAAAGAAATACAGAGCTTTTTAGAGAATAGAGATAATAAAAAAGCTTTGATACTTTTAAAAGAGCAAAGAGAAAAACTTAAAGAGCAGGAACTTAATATAAAAAGAATAATAAAAAGACTGGATAAAAAAATAAATACCATAGAAGATTTAGACATAGAAATAAATACTATTGTTTTTAAAGAAGTTGAAAAAGATTATTTATCAGTGGAAAAAGTTAAACCACCCTATGAATTATTGGAAACGGATATGGCACTTAAAAACCTTTTGAAAAATGCCACAGATAAAAAGTATATGCACAACTACCAAATAGGAGTTATGATACCAAAGAAAAATCTATTGAAGGAGCAGTTTACAACTGCAGATTATGTATTTACTCCTGTTGACAAAAAATCAAAAGAAAAGAATATATTGGTGAAAGAAAAAGGAATTTATGCAATAGGCTATCATAAGGGAGAATATTCAAAAGTAGGGCAAACTTACAGAAAAATCATAGAGAAGATAAATAATAGCAATTATGAAATAGATGGATATTCATATGAATATTGCATTTTAGATAGTTTGACATCATCTAGTGCAAAAGATTATATTACAAAAATAGAGATAAAAGTTATAGAAAAAGATAAGATGGAACTTTAACAAAATAAGAAAATCCACAACAAAAATTTGTCGTGGATTTTTTCTTTTTACGCATTTTCACAAAGACTTTCTTTAAAAATAATTCTACCTTTTTTCAAATAAAATAATACAGAGAAAAATACAGTAAGAAGTTCAGCTATTGGAACTGCCAGCCAGATACCATTAACACCTATAAAATAAGGAAGTATAATAATAGTAGCGCAGACAAACACTAAAGAACGAAGTATGGAGATGGTAGCTGAAATAGTTCCATTACCAATAGATGTAAAGTAACCTGACATGAAAACATTAATTCCAATTATCAAAAATCCAAAGGAAAAAAGTTTTATACCATCAGATGCAATATTATACACAAAGGTGTCTTGGGTAAACAATCCTATAATATACTTGCCACATGATATGGAAAATAAAAATATTAAAACTGAACTTACGCCAATAGTTCTAAAACTATGCTGTAAACTTTCTTTTATTTTCTCTAAATTTTTTGCACCAAAATTATAACTTATTATCGGTGTTACTCCCACAGTTACTCCAAAATAAACAGCAATAAAGAAATAGTAAATATATATTATTATGGAAAGAGCTGCTACACCATCTTCTCCATAAAAAACTAATATACTTTTGTTAAATAAAAAAGTAGTTATTCCAGTAGATAGTTCTGTAAACATTTCGGAGCTACCATTATAGCAGGAATGAAATAATTCTTTTATATTAATTCCTGGCTTTGTAAATCTAAGATTGGATTTGTTGCTTAGAAAATATGCTAAACCAATAGACCCGGATATACTTATGGCTACAAAAGTTCCAAGAGCAGCACCTAAAATCCCCAAATCAAATACAATCATAAATATAGAGTTAAATACTATGTTTAAAACTAATCCAAGGCTAGACATTAAAAGAGCAATTTTAGGACTTCCATCTACTCTAGCATAATATTCAAAGTATAATTTAAACATCATAGGTATTGTCATTAATACTGTTACAAAACCATAAGGAATGGCATAAGGCAATAACTGATCAGTTGCGCCAAGCATAATCAATATGGGTTTTAAAAACAATAAAAATACAATGGTTAATACTATACCTATACCAAGTAGTGTTAAGCTGATAAATGAAAATAAACCATTGGCATCATCTTCATTTTTTTCACCAAGTTTAATTCCTACTAAAGCCCCTGAACCAGTAGCAAGCATAACTGCAATACCAAAAACTATACAAGTTAAAGGTATAACGATATTAATAGAAGCAAGGGCATTTGAGTTTACAAATCTTGATACGAAGAAACCATCAATAGTTGTATAAAATGATAAAAATATCATGGTAGCTATTGATGGAGTAACATATTTTATAAATTGAACATAGTTTTGTTTTTTTGAAAATAATTCTTCCATCATTGTTATCATCCTTTATCAGTGAATTTACAAGCGCTTGTATAGTTCTTATAGTAATCTTAAAGGATATAGTAACTATATTGTCAATTGAATAATTGTTAAAAATATATAACAATATCTTTGCCATATTTATCTTAGATAAATATGAAAAAAGCTTATGTATAAGATAGCTCATAATTTTAAAATAAGATTAATTAATTCTTGGAAAGTTTTTTTATTTTATGAAAATTAAATTTTAGTAAAGCATTTAATGATATATTTATAGAGATGATATTTATAAGGGGGAGTACAATATGAAAAAAACATTTTATTTAATGAGACATGGTCAGACTTTATTTAACCTAAGAAGAAAAATGCAAGGACATTGTGACTCACCGTTGACTGAGCTTGGTAGAAAGCAAGCTGAAGTAGCAGGAGAGTATTTAAAAAATATAGAAATAGATCATGCTTATAGCTCATCTTTGGAAAGATGTTGTGATACTTTGGAAATTGCAACTAATGAAAGTATACCTTATACTAGATTAAAAGGTTTAAAAGAAATGAATTTTGGTGTATTTGAAGGTGAAAGTGAAGACTTAAAGCCTCTGGACAAAAAAGATTATGAGAATTTCTTTGTTAAGTATGGGGGAGAATCTTTATCACAAGTCAAAGAAAGAATGCTTAAAACTTGTACAGAGATAATGGAAAAAGACGATCACAATACAGTTTTAGCTGTGTCTCATGGATTGGCATCTTTGTGTTTTTTATCAAACTTTGAAGACACAGATGAAATGATGAAAAAAGGGATACCTAACTGTACAATATTTAAATATGAGTATGAAAATAAAGAGTTTAAATTAATTGAAATCATACGTCATGATTTTAGTGAAATTGAAGAAGCATTAGCTTATTAAAATATTTAAAAATATTAATGAAAAATATTTAAAAATGAGTTACTATTATGTTAAATAAATAATTTTGCAAAAAAGCCATGAAGGTTCTAGGTACCTTTATGGCTTTTTTGATGCAAATAAAGGGAGGAAGAAGATGAGTCAAACAGATTTCTTTAATTCTGTAGCCAATGATTGGGATAACATGATAAAAGTAGATGAAAGGAAAATTAATTATTTGTTGGACAAGCTAAGTATCCAGCAAGAAGATACAATTTTAGATGTAGGTACTGGAACAGGAGTTTTAATACCATTTATATATGAAAGAGTATCAAAGGGATTGATTAGGGGAGTTGATATATCAGAAGGAATGATTAATGTAGCAAGAAGCAAGTTCAATCACTTGATGAATGTTTATTTTGATATAGTAAATGTTGAAAAAGAAAATTTAGAAGATAAATATGACAAGATAATTTTGTATTCAATGTATCCTCATTTAGAAAACAAAACAGAAACCATCTCAAAACTCGTAAAAAGAAATTTAAAAGAAGATGGCATGCTGATGATTGCACATTCTGACAGTAGGGAGTTTTTGAATAATCTACATGGAAATGCAGATGAAAGAATACAAGAGTCTATATTGATGGAGATTAATGAACAAAAAAATGTTTTTATAAATGCGGGACTAAATGTAGTTGAAGCATTTGAAAATAATGAAATGTATTATGTAATTATAAAAAATAACTAGATTTTTGTGTGGAAATTAAAAAATATTTGTACTTAATAAACAGGGGGATTTATTTTATGAAAACTAAAAAATTAGTATTATCAGGATTTTTTATTGCATGTGGAGTTATTTTACCAATGGTGTTCCATATGTTTAGTATGGGTGGATCTGTATTTTTACCAATGCATATACCTGTATTAATAGCGGGATACTTTCTGGGACCAATATATGCTGCAGGTGTTGGAGTAATAACTCCTATACTTAGTGTTTTTTTTACAGGAATGCCGCCATTAGTACCTGTTATGCCAATTATGGCTTTTGAGCTTTGTGGGTATGGATTAATTTCAGGATTAGTATTTAGTAAAACAAATAAAGTGTACTTGTCTCTTATTATAGCAATGATTGTAGGTAGATTATTTGCGGTATTAGGTGCATTTGTAGTTTCTTTAACTTTAGTTCCACAAATAAACCCAATTATGTATGTAGTAGGTGGATTAACTACAGCTATACCAGGAATGTTAATACAATTAATATTTATACCAATTTTGATTAAATTACTGATGAATAATAAGGAAATTTCCAAGGCTATTGCATAAAATGTATAATTATAGAGTTCCATTATTAAATTTATAAACCGTACTGATATAAAATCAGTATGGTTTTTTAATTGTAAGCAAATTATATGTTATCTGTTCTGTGGATAAGGTATAATTTCCAACTTTATTATTTGAGCAACGGGTGAAGCCGTTGGCCATATGAAGTAGAGCGCCCATGCAGTGGCTTAAAGTGTTTTGCAGACACGTCGCTCAAGCGAAGCGAATTTTTTACAATTCAAATTTATTGGAATATGATGTTTTTTTATAGTAGTTTGAATAATATCACAAAAATATGGAAATTAATGTAACAAATTGACTTAATAATGTATAAAATATATAGATAGCTATAATTTTCTAGTTATTAATATATAGTGAAGGGATGATATAATGGATTCATTACAAAATCAATCAGATAGAGGCCATGAATACTATAAGAAAAAAGGTAAAAGAAGAACAAGTGCATCTATTAGCGGATCTAGTGTATCAGGAAGTGGCTCTAGTGCATCAGGAAGTGGTTCTAGTGTATCTCAAAGTGGTTCAAGTGCAAGTCAATCCTACAGCAGACCATATAGTGAATAGTTTATAAATAATATATAAAATATTACAATAGGGGATGGATATTATAGACAAACATCATATACCAGGCGAAAATATAATGGATTATACTATTATAAAAATAATAGGAGAAGGTAGATATGGAATAGCATATCTATGTGAAAAGAATACGAATGAAAAGTATATAATAAAACAATTAAAAAAAGATAGTGTTGAAAAGAATAAGGAAAAATTATTTTATGAAGAAGAAATAATGAAACTTTTAGATGATAAAAGATTTCCTAAATTTATAGAAAAATTTGACTATGATGATACGAAATATTATGTGATTGAATTTGTTGAAGGAAAAGATTTTTATGAAATTCTATATTTTGACGAATATGAATTTGATAGAGATGAAATATATGATATTGCAGAAAAAATTTTAAATATTATTATAACTCTTCAAGAGAAAAATATAGTTCATAGAGATATTAGAATTTCTAATGTAATAATGAATGAAAAAAAAGATTTAGTTCTAATTGATTTTGGACTAGCTAGATATATAGATGATAAGAGATATAAAAAAGAAGTAGATTATTGGTATATGGCAGATTTCTTGTTGCATCTATATTACTCATCTTATAATGATGAAGGTATGGAATTAGAAGACAAACCATGGTATAACGAGCTAGACTTGAATAATAAAGAATTAATTTTCTTAAAAAGATTAATGGGAATAGAAGAACCATATAAAAATACTGATGAAATAATGAGAGACCTTATTAAAATAAAAAAATAAATCTGTAGATAAAATAATAGACCATAGAGCTTTAAATTACAAGCGTATATGGTCTATTAATGATACTTTATAAATAAGGAGGCATCTTGCTATAAAAAATGTTATTAGAATATTAAATATATATGAGGATAGCTTTAGGGTAAACAGGTATTCTAAAAAGCCATTTAGGATGATTGGATTAATAGATGTAGACATGGAGTTTTATTATGGAATAGAAAGAGTTACATTAGCTTTTTACAGATCCTCAGGAACTAATAATAATAAGATTAAGGGTTTGTGGTACCCTATTGTTGGCATAAAAGTTAAAGAAGGAAAATTTACGGAATTTAGTGAGTATATAAATTATGTTCTTACAAATACCACATTAGATGGTACAGCAGTAAAAGGATGGCTTGCAAAATCAGTTTTTTTTGGTAAACAAGAAGGCGATTGGCAAATATCTGGTTTCTCAAATACTAAACATTGTGAAGAGCTTTATTATATAGGCAAAACTTTAGATCATTTTTACAATACAAAGAATTATAAACTGATGAAGAATCTAAATACTATGGAAGTAAACAGAGTACTATCACTAACAGAAAAATATCATGGAAACAATCATACACAAAGAGAAAATTTTGAGAGATTTATAGAAGATATATTCTTAGAGTTTAAATATTAAAATTTTGATATAGATTTAAATGCAATAGTAAGTAATATAATGTCAACAAATATACTGCTTACTAGATAATAGCTATAAAATTATGATATGTAGTATAGTGTGAAAGAGCTAAATAAATATTTTATTTAGCT
>NZ_JANKBY010000069.1:0-13550 GCF_024621905.1 Terrisporobacter muris | reverse complement strand
ATAATATTTTTTATTAGTCAATAGTTTTTATAAAAAAAACAACCTATTTGGAAAAATCCAAATAGGTTATTATAATTTAAATTATAATATTTTTATTAGCAGCATCCACAACCGTCATCACCATCAAAACCACATGCGCAAACTATTAATAATAGTATTAAGAATGGTATCCAAGCACAAATATCTATTTCTGTCCAGCAGTCTTGGAATGCTAAGAATAAGAAGAATAATATTATTATCCACCATCCAGCTCCAAAGAATCCTCCATCTTCACATCCACCAAAGAATCTATCTAACATTACGTTACCCCCTTGTTGATATTAAATAAATTTGTTATCTAAAATATACTATGAAAGTAGGTACGTTTTTGACATTACTTTTTTATAAAAAATAAATATTTTTTAATCTATTGATTTTAATGATTCTACCATCTTTACATTTTTAAGCTTATAGAACATTGCTATATTCACAAATAAACTTAAAACTATAGTTAATATAGCAGCTATAAAATAACTATTTTTATCTATCACTCTACCAAACATCATAGACTGAATTTCTACTGTTACCATAATAAACTGATGTAATATAGTTCCAAGTCCTAATCCTACTATTGTCCCTATGATTGTTAGAATTATATTTTCTCTATAAATATAAGCCGATACTTCATTATCATAAAAACCTAAAACCTTTATAGTTGCAATTTCTCTTATTCTTTCTGATATATTCACATTTGTTAAATTATATAAAACAACAAAAGCTAAGGCTCCCGCAGACATTATCATAATTAATACTACATAGTTAAGATTTTTTATAGTATTGTGGAAAGTTTCTTTTGCTGATGTATTAAATCCTACACCATTGATAGTTTTTATTTCAAATAATGTCTTTGATAATTCTTCTTCCATTTTTACGTTTGGATTATTTAAAACACCTAAAACCTTATTAAATTTCAGATCTTTTTTAAATAAATTATTATAACTTTCAGGTGAAATATAAGCATAATGTGATATATAATTTTCTGTTATATTACTAACTTTTACTGTTACTTTTTTATCATCATCATTAATTAACTCTATCTCATCTCCTACTTTTACGCCTAAATCTTTAGCTATTTTTTCTGTTATAACTATTCCATCATTTTTAAGGGTTATGGACTCTTGAGTTTTTCTATCTTGCAAATGAATAAACTCATCCATTTCATTTAGATTTTGTGGTACAACTATGGTTATTTCTTTAGTTGTATTATTAATTTTTACATCTCCATTTTCATAGCTGAAAAATTCGTATTTATTTATTTCATTTATATTTGATAATTTATCTTTCAATTGTTTAGTTTCATTATCAGTCATATTAGACTGCGTAACTATAGACATATCATATTTAAACAATTTTCCGTATTGTCCTGTTACAATAATTTCTATGGAATCTTTTATTCCAAATCCTGCAAGTATTAAGGCTGTACATCCTGCAATACCTAAAACAGTCATTAAAAATCTCTTTTTATATCTAAAAATATTTCTTATAGTAACCTTACTAATAAAACTAAATTTATTCCATATAAAAGTAATTCTCTCTAATAGTATTCTCTTACCATTTTTAGGTGACCTAGGTCTCATTAATACAGCTGGTGTTTCTTTTAATTCTTTATAACACGCCAAGTATGCAGAAGATGTTATTACTATTAATGCTACACTAGTAATGCCTATTGCTATTGGCACACTAAAAGTATAAATTATTTTATCAACTGAATACATCATTCCATAAGCAAAATATATAACCGTTGGGAACAAAGTAAATCCTATGGCTAAACCTAATAAACTACCTATTAAACAAGCTATTAATGCATATAGAATATACTTTTTGGATATTTGACTAGTTTTATATCCTAATCCTTTTAATGTTCCTATATTAATCCTTTGTTCATCTACCATCCTTGTCATAGTTGTTAAACAAACTAAAGCTGCAACAGCAAAGAAAAATACTGGAAATATTTTTGCTAATGCATCTATACTATTAGCACATCCTTCATATTCAACAAAAGATTGATGACTATCTCTATCTAAAATGTACCAAGTTGGTTTTTCTATTTTCTTTATTTCTTTTTTAGCATCTTTTATTTTTTCTTCTCCAGTTTTAATTTTTTCTTCTGCCCTTTGTAATTTATTTTCTGCTTTACTTAATTCCGATTCTACTTTTTTCTTATTCTCTTTTAATTCTTTTTTAGCTTTTTTAATTTCTTCTTTACTTTGTGATAATTCATCTTCAGTATCTTTAAACTTTTTCTCTGCCATCTGTTTAGAAGATTCTAAATTTAACTTTTCTGATGATATCTTTTTTTTACTTTTTTCTAATGTATATTTACTTTCTTCTAGTTTTTCTTCACCAGCTTTTAGCTGCTCTTCGCTACTTTCCAATTTTGCACTACAATCTTTATAGTTTTTTTCCAATATAGATAATAAATATAAATTTTCATTTAACTTATTTTCCAACTCAGTTTTTTGTTCTTGTGTCAAGTTTTCATTTTTAAGTTGTTCTTCTATTAATGTATTTCCACTTTTTAAATTATAAATTTGAGTATTAAGATCTTTTAGTTGCTCCTCTCCATTTTCAATTTCAACTTGAGCAATTTCTTTTTTATCATTAAATTTATTTAATGCTTTTTCATATTCTTTCTCACCATTTATTAAGTCAACTTCTGCTTTTTCTATCTGAGATTGTCCTTGCCTTATCTTCTCAAAAGTATTATGTTTCTCACTTTTTAGTTGTTTTTCTCCATTTTCAATTTGTTGAACATATTTATTTATCTTATTTTCTGCTTCTTGTAACTTATTTTCTGCTTTTAGTTTATTTTCTTCATATTCTTTTTTGCCTTTTTCAAGATCTTCTTTTGCCTTAGATAATTTATTTTCTTGCTTATCTAGCTTATCCTCAGCATCTTTTAAAATTTCATTATATCTTCTGTTTCCCAGCTTAACTTTTAAACTTTCTATTTTATCGGTTACTGTTTTTACTAAGTTAAAATATTCATCACTATACGTATCTAAATCTTTTGCAGATTGTACAGTTAAAAACATTTCTGTATAAGCGTCTAGCTTAAAATCACTTTGTGGTATCATAATGGCACCTTCCACTACTCCACCACCAATAGAGCTATTTCCTTTTTCATGTGATAAATAATAAGGTGTTTGAACATATCCTACAACAGTATATTTTAACTTAGATAATGAATTACTTAGCTTGTCATCTGTACCTGAAGTTAGTTCAATTTCACTTCCAATAGGATAGTTCAATGTTTTAATCTTTGGTACTTCTAAAACACATTCTCCACTTTTATTAGGTAATCTACCTTTAATAAGCTTAAGTTTATTTATATAATTTTTATCATCATTTAATTTATTTAGATTTAAACCATGGACTTTCACTACTTCTTCATTGGAATTATAAGTTGAAATTACATCTAAGGAGTAGGTAGGATAAACTGCTTCTACTCCATTAATATTATCTATTTCATTTACATCTTTATTTGTTAATCCTAAAGTTGAAATTAACCTAATATCCATTAAATTGTAATCATCATAATACTTATCAGAAGATGTTTTCATTACTATGGGAGCAGATTTTACTCCTGAAAAAAATGCTACTCCCAAAGCAACAATTGCCACTATAGAAAAGAACCTTCCCTTAGATTTTAATATATCTCTTATAAAATCTTTATTTAGAGCTCTTATCATACTACCACTCAATCCTTTCAACAGGTGTTGGATTTTCATTGATAGTAATAGAACTTATCTTTCCATTTTTGACCTTTATAACTTTATCTCCCATAGGAGTTAGAGCCAAGTTATGTGTAATTATTATTACTGTCATTTTCATTTTTCTACAAGTATCTTGTAAAAGTTTCAATATGGATTTTCCAGTATTATAATCTAAGGCTCCCGTTGGTTCATCACATAGTAATAACTTTGGATTTTTTGCCAATGCTCTTGCTATTGCTACCCTTTGTTGCTCTCCTCCAGATAATTGAGCAGGAAAGTTATTTTTTCTATGACTAAGACCTACAGCTTCCATAACTTCATCTATATCTAACGGATCTCTACAAATCTGTGTTGCAAGTTCAACATTTTCACGAGCAGTTAAGTTTTGTACTAAGTTGTAAAATTGAAATACAAATCCAATATCATACCTTCTATAGGTGACTAACTCTTTATTAGTGTATTTGTTAATCTCATTATTATCTACAATAATTTGACCACTAGTTGGACTATCCATTCCTCCAAGAATATTTAATATTGTACTCTTTCCAGCTCCACTTGCACCAGCAACCACAACAAATTCACCCTTATTAACTGTAAAATCTACTCCGCTTAGAGCTTCTATATTAACTTCACCCATTTTATATATTTTTTTAACATCCCTAAATTCAATATAATCGCTCACTTATTCCCCCTCAATTCTATAAATATTTGTTAATTAATTATATCATAGGATAAATATATTTTTGCAAACGCATTCCACTTATATTTCCATAATTATTGGGAATACGCTAGGTCTTCTTTTTGTTTTATCATAAAGCAATTGTTCTACAGATTTTTTTACACTTGATTTTAGTACTTGCCATTCAATAATTTCATTTGCTAAACATTCATCTATCTTTTCCTTAGATAAATTTTTAATTTCTCTTATTAAATCTTCTGACTCTCTCACATAAATAAATCCCCTAGTAATCACATCTGGCCCTGAAGCAATTTCATAATTTAATTTATCAATTGCAATCACAACTATAACCATTCCATCTTTAGCTAGATTTCTTCTATCTCTTAAAACAATATTTCCAACATCACCTACACCAAGACCATCAACATATAATATTCCTGTATGAACTCTTTCTGTTGCAGAAGCTCCTTTAGATGTAATTTCCAATACTTGACCTGTTTCCAAAGTAAAAACATTCTCAGGATTCATACCAAGTTTTATTGCTAAGTCAGCATGATGTTTTAAATGTCTGTATTCACCATGTACTGGCATAAAATACTTTGGATTTACTAGTGTATGAATTAATTTCAGCTCTTCTTGATAAGCATGACCAGATACATGTATATCTTCTAAATCTTCATAAATAACTTCCACACCTTTTCTAAATAATTGATTAATAACCCTCGAGATTATCTTATCATTACCTGGAATTGGTGAAGCTGAAATAATAAATAAATCATCTGAGTGTATTTCTATTTTTCTATGGCTACCAAAAGCAATTCTTGAAAGTCCTGCTCCTGCTTCACCTTGACTTCCTGTAGTTATAATAGTTATATTTTCATCTGGATATCTATTCATATCATCTATATCAATTAATGATTCTGCTGGTATATTTAAATATCCAAGCTCAATTGCCACCCTAGACACATTTTCCATACTTCTTCCACTAAAAACTATTTTCCTATTTTCCTTTATAGAAGCATTTGCTATTTGTTGCATTCTATGAATATTAGATGCAAATGTAGCCACAATAACTCTTCCTTTTGCTCCTGTAAAAATTCTATTTAAAGTTTCGCCTATGGTTTTTTCTGATAACGAATGACCTGGTCTTTCTATATTTGTGCTATCAGCTAAAAGTAATAACACTCCTTTTTTACCAAGAGTTGAAAATCTATTCAAATCCATAAGCCTTCCATCTATTGGTGTATAATCTATTTTAAAATCTCCCGTATGAATAATTACTCCTATAGGAGTTGTTATAGCTAAAGAGCAAGCATCTGCTATAGAGTGAGTTGCTTTTATAAACTCCACTTTAATCTTATCAAGAGTCACTATATCTCCACTTTCCACAGGATAAATTGTTACTATATCTGTCATCTTATGTTCTTCTAATTTATTTTTAACTAATCCCAATGTAAGTCTAGTTCCATAAATAGGCATATTAATTTGTTTTAAGATATAAGGAATTGCTCCAATATGATCTTCATGACCATGCGTTAAAAACAAACCTTTAACTTTATCTTTATTTTCTATTAAGTAAGCTACGTCTGGAATTACTAAGTCAACTCCATACATATCTTCGTCTGGAAATGATATACCACAATCTATAACTATTATTTCATCTTCATATTCTATAGCTGTTATGTTTTTTCCTATCTCTCCTAATCCTCCAAGTGGAATTACTTTGACACATTTTCTTTTTCTCATGTCTATTCTCCTTTTTCACCGTCTAAATCAATTTATTTTAATTTTATATTTTTCCTCATCACATTGTATGCTCTTATTATTATTTGCAATATATGAATAATTTATATTTTTAAAGTAAAAATATAAATGGAGGTGATTCAGTGGTAAATTTAACTAGCAAAGAAAAATTTTTACTAGAAGGCGAAAAATATCAACAACAATTAGCAATAGATAAATACAATGACTATGCTTTACAAGCACAAGATAGCACTCTAAAAAACCTATTTTCTAATTTGGTTAAAATTGAGGAAAAACATTTAGGTATGATTGATGATATGTTACAAGGTAAGATTCCCGAAATAAATAAAAAAGATCTTCATCCATACTATAAAAATAATTCTATTACATCCAATGATTATATAAATATAGATAATATTACCTTAACTTCTATATATGATAATAACAGCTATGAAGATGGTGATAAAATTATATGTTTTGATGCTCTAACTACAGAAGAACTGCTTCATTCAACATCTAGTGCATCTAGTTTAGAATTTGAAAAAAGTGAATTTTACAACGTTTTAAAATACATAATTGATGAAAAATCAGAAAATCTTAAGTATATCAATGATTATATGAGTAAAAAAGGAATGTACAATAATATTATTTATTTTTAATATCCACTTAAAATAGCCATATTAAACAAATCACTTTGTTTAATATGGCTATTTTTATAATTATTTTTCATTAAAATAAATTACATTCAGTACATGCATAGCTGTCCCTATAAATAAACAATCTTCATCAATATCAAATGTGTCTGTATGAATTAAGCTGTTTATTCCTTTTTTCTTATTTCCACAACCTAAATGAAAAAATGCTCCTTTACAATCTTCTGTATAGAATGAAAAATCTTCTGCTCCCATGGAAGGATAGGCTTTTTCTTTATAAGATTCTTTACCAAGTAGTATCTCTCCATTAAATTTTATGATATATACTAATTCTTTGTCATTTATAACTGGCGAATACCCCTTATTTTCCAAATATATGCATCCTTTACATCCATAAGCCTTTGCTGTATTTTCTACTATAGTTTTTGCTTTGTCCATTATAATCTGTTTGCTTTCCTCATTTAAAAATCTGATTGTTCCGTTGATCTCAACATTTTCGCATATAACATTTTGAGCTTCCCCTCCAGAAATTTTACCTAAGGTTAATACTGCCATATTAGAAGGCGAAAGATTTTTACTTATTATGCTTTGTAAAGGTGTGATAACTTGATCCACAAAAACTAGTGCATCCGTTCCATTTTCAGGATACGCACCATGAGTCCTCTTTCCTTTTATCTTTACACTATTTGAACTAGCATTTAGAGTTCCCTCTTTACATTCAATACATCCCTTTTCCACATTTGCCTGAACATGTAATCCAAACATATAATCAACTTTAGTATTTTGCAAGCATTTATCTTTAATTAAATATTTTGCTCATCCAAATCGTTCTTCTGCTTCTTGGAAGAAAAATTTAACATTTACTTTTAAATCATTTCTCATATTATATAAAACTTTACAAGCTCCTATAAACATGGCTGTATGAGCATCATGTCCACAAGCATGCATAACTCCTTCATGCTTTGATTTATACGTTTTATTATTTTGTTCTGTTATTGGTAATACATCTATATCTGCTCTTATTGCAATAATTTCATAACTTGGATCTTTTATTATATACGCCAAAATTCCTCTATGACTTTCAAATTCTTTATATTAAATTTCAATTTCATCTAAATATTTCTTTGTTTTTTCTTTCGTTATATATTCTTCCATGGCAAGCTCTGATGTCTCATGTATATCTCTTCTAGTACTAATTATCCATTCATTTAAATCATTTACTGTGTTAATTATCTCTTGAAAATTCATATTATACCCCCATAGTATATGCAAATTTCATATATAATATAATTATAGTATAGGACATTAATTAGAATTGTTGCATCTTGTATATTAACTTTATATTTTTAAGGAGGTAAAAATGAAAATAATTGATTTAACTCACTCTATCGCAAATAATATGACTGTATATCCTGGAGGCCCAAAACCACAAAATAAAATAATAAGTACCGTATCTGAAAATGGATATAAAGAAACTGAATTACATATTCGCTCACATAATGGAACTCATATGGATTCTCCTAACCATGTTTTTGAAGATGGAATCTCCCTTGATAAAATTAATGTAATAAATTTTGTAGGCACTGCCGCTCTTATTGATTGTTCATCTTTAGGAGAAGGGGATATTATTACTTATGATTTCATTGAAAAAAATAAAGAAGCTATTGATAATAGTGAATTTATAGTATTTAAAACTAATTGGAGTAAATATTGGAATACGGACAAATACTTAGGCCAATATCCTGTTATAAGTGATGAAGTTGTGGATTTTATTAAGACTTCCAAAAAGAAAGGGATTGCTTTTGATACAATTTCTGTTGATCCTATAGATGTGTCTGTTTTAGCTAAACATCATAAAATTCTTAAAAATAACATTTTAATATTTGAAAACTTAACTAACTTGGATTTAATAGATAGCGATACTTTTATATTTTGTGCTTTACCGCTTAAATTTGAAAACTCTGATGGAGCTCCAATAAGAGCTATTGCTATGCTAGACTAAATAAAAAATTCGCTTCGCTTATGTCGCCAACGGCTTTGCCCGTTGCTCAAGTCACAAAGTTATAAATTATATGTTATCCATAGAACAGATAACATATAATTTCCTTACAATAAAAAAATCAAATTTATATTATAATTGCAGTTATATAATATAAATTTGATTTTAACTAATTATTTAAATCATCCAATAATCCTCTTTTAATTTCTCTATAAAGCATTATAAAGCATACAACAAATGTAAAACTCGCTAAAGAAAATGCTATTACTATTGATGAATATTTAAGTATTACACCCGATAAAACAAATGATATCATCAATCCAAAATACATTAATGTTGATGTAAGTCCATTTACTTTACCCAAGTATTCTTGATCTGTTATTTTAGTCATAAGTGTCATTACATATCCACTTAATAAAGCACCTATAACATTATCTATGAATTGTAAAATCATTGTAAATACAGGTAATGTTGAATATCCTTCTAAAAATACTGTTATAGCAAATACTCCTATTAAAGAATATACGATCTTCATATCTTTTAAATATTTGGATATTGCAATATATAATAATCCCCCAACTACCGCCCCAATTCCTGCAATACCTGAGAAAAACTGATAAAACTCTTCATTTAATCCCAATCTTTCTGTAATCAAAAATATATCTAAATTACCTGATATTCCAATACCAAAGGAAAGAATAAATAACATTTTTGCAAAAACTTTTATCACCTTTTTATTGTTCACGTAATTAAATGTAAGCCTTGCATCCTCTATAAATCCATCACTTTCTATTTTTTCAAATTGTTTGTTTGGTAGTGTAATGATAAGAGCCACAGAAAGTAAAAACATAAAGGCTATTATTAATAATGTTTTTCCTATTCCAAAAGTAAAATAAAAATATGATCCTAAAAATGGTCCTATTATAGGAAATATGGATGCTAATAGTTGAGAGATCCCTATAGCCAAATCAATCTCTTTCTCATCTACATATTCTTTAAAATATTTTTGTGATGCAGGATAAGAAAATTGCGTAACTATAGCCGATATTAACACTGTTATAAATATAGCTACCATATATCCTTTACTAATTAAAGACCCTAAAATCACAAAAGAAATAAAACTTAAAAAATCCCCTAGAAACATTAATTTCTTAGGATTATATTTATCAGCTATTATTCCCCCTAAAAAAGTTAATAAAAACATAGGTACCATTTCTACAAAATTTAGTGCAGAAATTGCCATTGGATCCTTATTGGTAACATCCATAATAAAAAACATTACAGATATATTTCTTATCCAGATAGCTGCTTGCTGTATTATATCTGTAAATAAAATTGTTGTGAATACTCTATTTTTAAATAAATTCAAAACTTTACCTCCTAATTCTTTCTTCATTTTCTTATTCTAAAGAATGGAGTAAGTCTACAGTCAACTATTTTTTATTTCTAAAATTATTTTCACAAAATAATCGTCCTTATTATTTTGTTTTGGCAAAGAAAAATCATACATTATATAAACATTTGTACATTTATTTTCATTAAAATACTTACTAAGAGATACTATATATTCATTTAATTCCTCTTCATTTCCATAAAAACAAGTTGAAATAACATTACCACTTAAATATTTTTTACTTACTTCTAAATCTTTTTTAGCTATATACTTTTGAATTAAATCTTTATTATTTTTATTTTCTTTTATATAAATCTCATATTGATTTTCTTCTAAGGTTCCATCTTCTAAAATTTGATGAATGTAGTAATACTCTTCTTCATCAAATCCTAAACCTTCTTCTAACTCTAATAAAAATTGTTTATAAAAGCTTCCATCAAATATTTTTTTGAACTTAATTCCATAAAGATTCATTGATTTTTCATATATATTTAACTTACTAAAATCATATTCATTTTTAAACTTTATTATTTTATCTAGTGTTTCTCTAGATTCTTGTAAGTGTTTTTCTTTTATCCTTAATTCTTCTATTTGTTTCTTTATAGATTCTTCTTGTTTTTCAATTAAATTTTTATACTGCATTAAACTTTCACTTTCTATAGTTTTTTTTATTTCAGAAAGAGGTATTCCAAGATATTTAGTTTCAAGTATTAATCCTAACTTCTCAAGATCTTCTTCATAATAATATCTATATCCATTAGTTTCATTCACTTCTGGCTTTAAAACTCCAATTTTATCATAATGTCTTAAAGTATCTTTACTTATCTCAAATAATTTACTTACCTGTCCTATTGAAAACTTCAATTTCTCAACTCCTTTTTATTTCTAAAAACATTATAGACTATGGTGTAACTCCATAGTCTATAATGCAATAGTTTTTACTTATAGATAATCTTCACTCAAATATAATTTATGTGTTTTCCTAAGGACAACCAAAATACTCACCAATAAAATACCTTTTACCATACTACTTAATGTTATACTCCACCAAACTCCATTTAACCCAAGTATATCAGGCCTGCAAAGTAAAATTGCTAATGGTATTCTACAACCAGTTAATACTGCAATTATTATTGAAGGTATATATGTTCTACCTAATCCTTTAAAAATTCCAGCAACTGTAATTTCTAAACACATAAAAAGTTGGGAATATCCTAGTATTTTTAAATAATCTACGCCTTTTAAAATTGCCTCTGGTTCATTTATAAAAGATCTAAATATTGGCTCTCCTAAAAATACTAATATTACTGTTGTTAAAATACCCCATATAAATACACCTATTAATGCATATTTAATACTTTTATTTATTCTATCAATTTTCTTAGCACCATAATTTTGCCCTACAAAACTAGATAAAGCCGATGCAAATCCTTCACAACTATTCCAAGATATGGATTCTATTTGAGACCCTACTTTTTGAACTGCAATTGCTACTGGCCCAAAAGATGCTACTATAACTCCCATTATCATAGAAAAAATAGTAAATAATCCATTTTGAAGTGCCACTGGTATCCCAAGTACAAATAAAGTTTTATAATAACTAAAATCAATTTCCCTAAATAGTTTAATTTTAAAATGATTTGCATTATCTTTCATAATTAAATAGATAAAACATAATGACACAACTATATGAGATATAATCGTAGCAAGAGCAGCACCCTCCACCCCCATTTCAGGTAATGGTCCTATCCCAAATATTAACACTGGGTCTAGAATAATATTAGTAACTAAACCTATTGTATTTATTTTAAATGGTGACTTGCTATTTCCTAGGCCTAAGAATATTGATGTAAATACAGGGTTTATAAAATAAAACATCATACCGAATCCTACAATAACTAAATATTGCTCAGCCATATTAATAACTTCCATATCTTCTAATTTAAAAAATCCAACAAGCGGACTCTTAAAACAGATTAGAACTAAACTATACAAAAAAGATAAAATCATATTAATCTCAATTGCAGATTTAATATAGTATTTAGTGCCTTTTTCATTTTTTTCTCCTACACTTTGTGCAACTTTAATATCTCCACCGACTTTCGAAATCATAATAAATGCCATGGCAAGCCAAGGATAAAATCCTGCTGTTCCAACTGCAGCCACAGACTTACTACCTATTTTTCCAACCCAAATCATATCTATAAGGCTGTAGGCAATTTGTATAAAAGCAGTTCCCATTATCGGTAATGATAGTTTTACCAATTTTTCAACAATATTACCACTAGTTAAATCAATTTGTTCGCTCATAACGTCTCCTCTATAAAGTATTTTATCTTAAGCTTATAAAATGCCACCCAAAATGGGTGGCATTTTATATTCACTTAATTATTTTCTATTAACTTTTGTTCTTCTTCCATTTCTCTTAAAATTTTTAATTCTTCTTCACTTAAATCAGAAAAATCAACTATATTTTCTCTAATATAATTAGCCATAAATAATCTTAAATCTATTTTTTCGTATAAGTTATTAAAGTTAGAAAAATCAAACTCACTCATAAATTCAGAATACTCTTCAACACTTCTTTTATTTATATGATTTATTGCTTCTATGACATTATTTTTTTCCATAAATTGCCTATATTCTTTGAATAATTCCAAAGCCTTCACGTCTTCAAGCGCTTTTTCTAAATAATTCATAGTTATATTGCTTACATTAAAAAAATATTCTCCTAATCCTCCATTTTGCATCTCTGTATCAAACCAGAGTAAAGTATACATATTTCTATGAGTTGTCTTCATATTTTTAAATACTTCTAAATCACTACATCCATACCCATACTTAAACTCTAAATCATTGTCCACCATACAAAGTAAATCTTCATCATCATAATTTAATACTCTTATATCACCTTTTTTGCGTTTTTCCTTTTTTTCAACCTTTATAGATCTAGATTTATTCTTTATTACTAAAAGTATGATTATATTAATTGCCCCCAAGATTACAAAAAACAAAAGTATTTTACTTGTAAATGACATAATACATCCCCCCTTATATTCTAGATAATTTATAATACCCTAATATGTAAAATATAAAAATGATAAAGTCGACATTATTATTCCAATTATTATACATACTATGGCTAATATCTTTGATTCATTGTACACTTTTTTCTTATTTTTCACCTCATATGAAAAACAATAAATAAGAAAAATTATTCCACTCAATATAAGCATAACCCCTATAGTACCTATAAAGAACGTTGCCATAATAGAGTTTTTATTTTGCATTTTTTCACATCCTTGTATTTATTTCTATTAATACAATT
>NZ_JANKBY010000068.1:0-13757 GCF_024621905.1 Terrisporobacter muris | reverse complement strand
CTTCTTTTTTTCTGTCACTCATTTTTATTTAATTAATAAATTAGTATTATAGCTTAAAATATCATTTTAAGGAAGTGGACAAAAATGGAGAGACAAAATAATCAATTTTGTGCTGATGCAGGTGGAAAATATTGCCCATGTCATCTTGCTCACAGTGGAGATTGCATCAAATGTTCTTTAATTAGGGGTGAAAAGACTTGTGAGTGTAAATGGCAGGGGGTTTGTATTTACAATGAACTTGAACACAATAAAATAGTACCAGTAGAAGAAAGACATGAAGTACTTTGCAAAATAATAGAAAGCAAAAAAATAGAAAATAATATTTATCTATTGAAAATTAAGATACCTAGTTTCTTAATAAAAGATTTATTCGAGCCAGGTTCTTATGTATTTTTGAAAGATAAGAATAGAGATAGCGGATTTTTTAATGCACCTATTTCTGTAATGGATGTAGATGAAGAAAATAATATTTTGGAAGTTGTAGTAGTTCCAAGAGGAATAAAAACAAAGCCTTTAGTAAATTGTGATGAATTAATTGTAAAGGCTCCTTATTTTAATGGGATTTTTGGACTAAAAGAAATAAAATCAAATCAGTTCGACAAATGCCTTGTAGTGTTAGATGGCTTATCTCAAGTGAATTCATTAAAAGTTATAAAAAGACTAATTAGAAATGACAATGAAGTGGAAGTATTCATAAATGAAAAAGGTAAAAGACTAGAAGTTATGGAAGAAAAAATAAAAGACATGGGAGTAAATATTCAGCTTTTCAATTTAGATGATAAAAAAGAAATTTTAATAAATTATATAAGAAATAACAATATTAGTTTTGTTTATAGTTGTGGATTAATATATTTTAATAAGTCTATTTTACAATTAGTAGATAGCATTGATGATAGTATAAAATTTGCAATCCCAAATAATAATTTAATTTGTTGCGGAGAAGGAATATGTGGAGCCTGCACTATGAGATTAAATAATTGCAGAATAAAGACTTGTAAAGCTCAGATGAATGGAAGAGAATTTCTAAGTAATCTTAAATAATCTAGGGGGGATTTAAATGGCAAAAGTTGTAGTAATAGGTGGTGGCTGGGCTGGTTGTGCAGCTGCAATAAGTGCATCAAAAGCTGGAGCACAAGTAGTCATTTTGGAAAAAACAGATTTATTGATAGGACTAGGTAATGTTGGTGGAATAATGAGAAATAACGGAAGATATACTGCATGTGAAGAGGCAATTTGCTTAGGTGCAAGTGAATTGTTTACTTTAACAGACGAAAATGCAACTCATAAAAACGTAAATTTTCCAGGGCATGATCATGCCACAGTATATAATGTTTTGAAAATTGAACCACAAGTAAGAAAGCTTATAAAAGACATGGGTATTGAAGTTAGAATAATGAGTAGGGTTGTGGACGTGGACTGTGACGGTGACATATTAAAGGCCGTAATATTGGAAGATGGAGAAAGAGTAGAGGGAGATAGTTTTGTAGATACAACAGGATCTTCAGGTCCTATGGGTAATTGTACTAAGTATGGAAATGGATGTGCAATGTGTGTACTAAGATGTCCTTCTTTCGGAGGAAGGGTAAGTGTTACAGCAAGATGTGGCGTAAATGACATGATAGGTGAAAGAGCTAATGGTGATTTTGGGGCATTTAGTGGTTCGATGAAATTATTAAAAGAAAGCTTAAGTGAAGAGATACAAAAAGAGTTAAAAGACAATGGTTTTGCAGTTATACCTTTACCAGTAGAACTTAGAAATGAAAAGAAACTTGATATAAAAGTTTGTCAGCAATATGCTCTTCATGAATTTGCGGAAAACATCATACTTCTTGACACTGGTCATGCAAGGTTTATAGTATTGCGACATATCATTCAAAATAGGTGTAGAGTCATTGGACCCTACACTTTTTTTTTACTTCCCCAGAAATCAATCTCAATTTCTGTTGTATCACCGTTCCAACGAATTTCATCAATAAGCATAGACAATAAAGCTTTTTTAGTTTTTATTTCTTCTATGCTATTAAAGTTATCTTTAAATTTATCTAGTGTATTAATTACCAATTCATAATTATTATTTTCTAAAGTTGCATCTTCTACAGTGCAAGCGACTTCATTCACTTGTAGTTGTAACTCTTTTATTTCCCTTGAGAGAGCATTTATCTTGTCAGCTAATATATCAGTTACATCACTATCAAACAGAGCCATATTTTCAATTAATTTATCAAGTTGTTTTTTCTTATTATTTATTTCTGTATTAATTTTATTTATTTTTTCTTTGTCATCTTCTATGATTTTACTATTACTATTTAATCCATTTAAGAATTTACTTGTATCTACAGTCATTATATTATCAAGTACAGCTTTATCGAAATCTGGACCACTTGCAGTAGGATTGTCACAAAGAGCATTTTTAGATTGTACTCTTCTAGTACAAGTATAATAGTGCTTATTATTTCTACCATAAGTTATTCTCATAGGAGAACCACACTTCGCACACCTTACTAGACCAGAAAAAAGACCTTTACTTGAAGTGCCTAGTCTAAATGTTTTACTCTTTTCTCTATTCTTATCTAGTAATCTTTGTGCTAATAGCCAGTCATTAGGTTCAATGATTCCTTTGTGCTTAGATACAGCAGCAATCCATTCTTCTTTATCTCTTTTGTTAAACTTACTATCTCTTTTATTATATGTAAGTATTCCATATCCATCTTTTCGTCCAAAAACTTGTATGTCTATACTTCTTAAATAGTCTAAAACATCGTCATTAGATTTTACATAAACAGGGTTAGTTATAATTTTAGATACAGCAGAAGCAGATAATAATTTACCTCTTTTACCACATAAACGATTTTGTTGAAGAAAAACTGTTGCTTGATGTATAGATCCTAACTCTAAAAACTTTCTATAAATAGTTTTTACAAGTTCAATTTCCTCTTTATTAACTTTTAATTTACTCATTTTTCTTTCTTTCATCTCTTCATCAATATAAACCATTGCTTCAGAGTCAAATCCAAGAGGAGGTGTACCACCTAACCATCTACCATGCTTAGCAAGTTCTATCATATTATCTCTAACGCGTTCAGCTATAGTTTCTCTTTCTAATTGAGCAAATACAGAAGAAATATACATCATAGCTCTTCCCATAGGAGTTGATGTATCAAACTGTTCCTTAATACTTACGAAAGATATTTTCAAGTCATTAAGTTCTTCTATAAGAGTAGAGAAGTCACTAACATTACGAGAAATTCTGTCTAATCTATAGCATATAAGACAGTCAAATTTCTTTTCTCTAGCATCTTTTAGGAGTTCTTGGAACTTAGGTCGGTTAATATTTCCGCCACTAAAGCCTTCATCTTCATATATTTCTATACTATTTTCCCCTGGATAATGCAAATTAACATATTCCTTACATAGTTGTATTTGGTTTTCTATAGAGTCACCTTTACCAGTAAAAACCGACTTTCTAGAATAAATTGCAATCCTCATATTATAAAACCACCTTTCATGATAATTATATCATGCTAAAAAAATAGTTAAAATGAATATTCAATGCATTTATTAATTTTGTACTTAAAAATATTTACTATAGTGCCATATAAGTAAAACATAGTAATTTAAGTAGATTGGGAAGTTATAATTTTAGATAAAAAACTAAATACAAGGCTTCAAACAAAGAAAAACAGTACTTTTTAATGAGTACTGTTTTATTTTTGATTCGTAATATATCAAAATTGTGAAATACATTATGATTTAATGTTTAATACTATTTCTTTTCTATTTTTAGTTGCTAAGTCTATTTTATTTAACATTTCATATTTTTCTTTATTTACTACTATTTTTATTTTTTATTCCATTTCACAATCACATAAAACTTCGCCATGATTTACTCTACCACAGTTTGGACATGTCCATGAATCATTAGATGATTCTTCTTGTCTATTATGCATTATTCTGTTATAACATCCTTCACACAATACTTCACCATCTAATTTATAACCTTCATTCTCTTTTATTGGATCACTACAATTTCCACAAGTATATTGCTTTTTATCTTGAGATTTGTTATAACATGATCTACACAAATAACATTTATCACCAACAGTTATTTCTTTACCATATGGTATTTCTTTTTTACATTCTTCACAATATTTATTATTACATCCACAATGATAACTTCTACCATTGAATGTCATCTTATCAACTGGATAATACTTACCACAATCATAACATATAGCTGTTTTTGATTCTTTTTTATCTTTACTTTCTTTTTTCTCGTCTTTCTTTTCTTTCTCAACAACTATACCTAATTTTTCTTTATATTCTTTTTTGTAGTTGTCATAATGTTCTTTAGATGATATTATAATTTCTGTGAATTTTTTATAACTAGAATATTTATCGTCTTCTAGATATACTATCTCTTGTTGTAATCCGTCTCTCATTAATTTAAGAGCTTTTTGCATTTCATTTAAAGCTTTATATTCTATACTGTCCTCAGTCCATATTTCTTTATCTAGATATGTTTTTATATTCTTACTTAATTCTATGGCTTTCTCACTTAGCTCATCAATTAATTTAAGCGTGTCGAAACTTTGATCTTCTAATTCTTGTAACGTTTTAGCAATCTCATCATATAATTCTTCAGATGTTGTCAATAAGTCCTTTACTGTTTCTCTTTCCTTATCCATATCATTTTTAATTACTTCGGTATTACTATTTTGTGTTGTTGTAGTTGTACTACTACATCCTGTCGCAAACATTATACTTGTTCCTATAACCATTATCATTCCTAAAGTTTTTAATTGTTTTTTCATTTTATTTTACCTCCAAATATTTTTTTATTATTTTTATTTTTTATATTCAAAGGATTTATATAAATCCTTTGAAATCTTTTATTATCTATATTTTTTTGTTGTTATTTCTTCTGTTAGATACTCAAATTCTACAGACTCTATATAGTTACCTTCTGAATCATAAACGTTTACACGTCTTACACTTCCATTATCTCCAGATGGTTCTGAATAATAATCTTCTGGATAATTTTCCGCAACGTAGTCTTCTAATATTTGACGTGCTTCATCTAAAGTTATACCTTCATCGCCATCTACAGCAAATTCATCTAAAGTTTCTTCATAAACGTTATTAATATCATTTTTTATTTGCTTATCTTCAAGATGTTGCATATCACTTAATATTTCAGCTTCTATTAATAGATTAAGAGAATCGTCGTTTATTTCACTTTCTTTAACATCTATTGGGTTATTTTCATTAATGAATAATTCTTCTCTAACTACCCCATTAATTTCATTTGTCATAGTTACAACATATTCTTCTTCAGACATTTCTTGCATATATTTATTAAGATATGCTTCTCCGAAATCTATTTCTTTTCCTAAGCTACTAACAACTTCTGTTAACATTGCGTTTACTTCATCTTCTCTTGAAGTAATATTACTTGTTCCACTTTCTGTGCTTGAACATCCTACCATTGTCATCAATGTAGTTCCTAACACTAATCCCATTCCTAAAGTTTTTAATTGTTTTTTCATTTTTAATTACCCCCAAAAGCTTTTTAATTTTATATTTTTATTTTAGGATCATATAAATAATTAATGGAAAAAGGCTTTATGGTTAAACCATTTAGAACCTTTTAAGCGCTATTGATGTTCTCCTTATTGATTTCTTCTATTGATGACACACCAAGCTTTCCTATAGTATTCTAATCTTCTTTTGTTAAGTTTTCTTTTTTAAACATATCAATTATTTTATCAAAGGATTTTGAGTAAGTTATATAGTATAAATCGGTACAATTATTTTCTTCAAATAATTTAAGCAAATTAGTTTTTTATTGCTATCATAATTTTTAAATGCTACATATATATCCTTTTTCTCCGTCATATTTGAAAAATTACTACACCCTAAAATCCTATAACTCTTTATACAGATAAATATTAGGCAGATTAGTGAGTATAACCTTATAACTACCTAACTGAATATAGCCCAGACTACTTTTTCTAGCTAAGTACTCAAATTTATCTCTTACTATATGTTCATTAACATTTAGAAATTCTGATATTTCATAAAATGAATTGCATCCATGTTCTAAAGCTTTAGCTAGTTCTTTATTTGTGATTATATAATTAGTACTCCAATCAGTAGCTTGCTTTTCACATTTAAGTATATTTAATTTGTCTCTATATGTAGAAGCATTACAAATACTATCGCCTACACTTGTGAAATGGTGACCTAACTCTTCTCCTAATATCTCAATATGTCTAGATTTATTTTGCTTTAGTCTATTTAAAAGAAAAATAGCAGGACCAATATCTTTAATATTTACATACAAACCTTCCAATTGATAAGGAAGAGAATCGTCATAGTGTAATATAATGTTTTCATCAGAGACAATTTGTAAAAGTTTTTCTAACTTGTCCATATTCCCTCCCTAATAATATATTTATTTTTCATTAAAAACTTTTTTAGATTTTAAATTAGCATATTTCTTATATCTATCAAAATCAACAGTTTTGCCTTCGAGTATATCATTTATTATCTGTATAAAAGTATCCTTTTCAAAATAGCGGAAAGGGAGTTTTATATTAAATGCTTCATCAACATAATTTAGATTAAAATAATCTTTTGTATTGAAAAGAGATTTAGCTATACCAGGAGGAAAAATCATATCTTTATAATTATATATATGATTGGAGTTACATACTCCACTAAGATCCATGTATGAGACATAAATTAGATATCTAAACTGCTCGTCAAATAAACCTAAATCTTTCATTATAATACTTTTATTATGAAATGTATTTCTTAGTAGCCCATAAGATTTTTTTTCTTCAAATAAATGTATTCTAGCATCTAAAATTTTAATCATAACTTTATAAAAGTCAGGTGAATTGCTATTAAATGTACTGCGACATCTATCAAATTCAATAGGTCCTATACAGAAATTTCTATAACTATAAAGAGTTACATAATAGTTATATTTATTTATGTAATCTAATCCTTTTTGAGTAAGTTCATAAACATTATCATTTAAATAAGGCTTTAGATTTTCTATATTAACCTCTGAAATTATCCTTGATATGAGTTCTGTTTTTTTACCTGATAACTTAAGATTATTTTCACGTAGTATTTCTTTTAAATCAGCAGCTTTATATGTCTCTAAGACTGATTCTAAAGATCCCTTCTGTAAATATCCATTTTTTATAAAATCTTTATATTTTTTAATAGGATTTTTTATATCTAAATCATAAGAAATAAATTTAGAATAATGATCAAAAGAATCCTTTAGTAATTTTGTACGATTAATCCAATCTAAAAATACAACATTGCTGAAATGAGTATTAGAATTTGTATACTTTTCTTTCCATGTGACGTAATTTGAATCTAAATAAAATCCAGAATACGTATCGCACTCACCATTAGTTACAAATTCAGTAGAATTAAAATCTTTTTTTACAGGTTTAACTTTTAAGAAGTCAAATATTCCCATAATATTCCCACCTTTTTATTTTTTATCTTTTATCTTTCAGATATTTTAATCTCATTAAGTCAATATAGTTATTTATTTCATCAATTGCATCATCTGGAAGCTGTTCAATATCCCCAAGTCTATGAGCAGCTATAGTTGTAGCATTATTAATTTCTTTTTTAGGATTTTTCTCGTCTGTAAGTCCTAAAATATAGTCAGTAGAGACATCAAATATTTTAGAAAAAATTATTAATTCATCATCTCTAACAGGTCTTTCACCTGATTCAATTCTGTTCATAACACTTGTATTTATTTTAGCTTTTTCTGATAATTGTTTTTGTGACATATCAAGCTTTTCTCTAAGATACTTAATTCTTCCACCTATATTCATAAAATTCACCTCTCAAATCATATTTTTCTATTATAGAAATATAGTAGCATGTTTTTCTGTTATAGAAATATAAAATTTCTAAAATAAAAATAAAAAACTTGTTGAATTTCTAAAATAGAAATGGTACTATATAAATATAGAATTTCTAAAATAGAAATGAGGTGACATAAAGATGAAAAGAATAGACTATGATTTTATAAAAAACAGAAGGGAATCAAAAGGGTTATCTATGCAGTATGTTGCACAAGAGCTTGGATTTAAGAATGCTTCAACATATTTTAAATATGAAATAGGTGAATATTTAATGAAAGCAGATATGTTGCCTAAGCTATCACAATTATTTGAGTGCAAAATAGAAAATTTTTTTACAGATTAAATTTCTGTTTTAGAAATTGTTTAATATAGGAGGGTTAATAAATGAATAGTAGTTTATATCAAAGTTTTAAAGTAATTGAAAGTAATCAAGAAGCAACAATGACAAGTTTAGAAGTAGTTAAATTGATAAACAAATTTAGATTAGAGGAAGGTAATGAGATAGTTAAAAAACATGATGACATGTTAAAAAGCATAAGAAGAGAAATTAAGGTATTAGAAAATGTAGGAATAAAAGGAAACGGAAATTTTTCCGAGTCAACATATGTTAATAGTCAAAATAAAATCCAACCATGTTACAAGATGAACAAAGCTGGAATAATGCAGATGTTAAATAAAGAAAGTGCATTAGTTAGACATAAAACACAAGAGTACATAGAAGCACTTGAAAATAAATTGAAACAACAAGTTAAACCATTAAGTCCTATGGAGCTATTGGAATTACAATTCAAAGCAATAAAAGAACAGGAACATAAGATAGAAGAAGTAAAAAATGAGTTTGAAGATTTTAAAGGAGATATACCTCTTTTCCAAGTGGAATGTAAAGAATTACAAGCACTTGTTAGAAAGATAGGAACTAAAGCATTAGGTGGATATAAGACTCCAGCATATAATGATAATTCTTTGAGAGGTAAGGTTTATTCAGATATTCAAAATCAAATTAAAAGAGAATTTGATGTAAATAGATATGAAGCAATAAAAAGATGTCAGTTTGATAGTGCTATGGAGATAGTTAGTAATTATAGATTACCTTATGCACTTGAACAGGATATAAAACTTAAAAATATGCAATTACATTTAGTTGCAGATAACGTTAGAGAAATAACTTTTAATTAGGAGGTAATTTAATATGAGATTTTATAGAGATAGTATTTTAGAAAGAATAGGATATGACTTTTATTGCGATATAGCAATAAACATTGTTGATAGAAGAAAAACGTTGGGATTAACACAAGAACAACTAGCTAAAAAAGCAGGAATAAAACTAAGTAGATTAAGTAATATCGAGAGTGTTAAGTACCGTATAAGACTTGATGAAGTTGAAAACTTAGCAAAAGCATTAGATGTAACTGTTAATAATTTAATCAATGTAAAATTAGATAGTCAAGTTGGGGATTGTTTATACCTAGTATATCTAGAAGGACATGAGGATTTTAAATTATATCAAAAAGCAACTAGTAAGAGAATGGCTTTCTTAAAACTTGAAAAACATTTGAATGATGATGGATTAACATGGTTTAGTACTCCAAGAACTAGGGTTTTGGTTAAGTTAGTAGGCGTACCTGTAACAAAACAAGAATTACAAGATAAGTTACCTAAATTTAAAGAAGAGCAAAGAATTGAAAAGTAGGAGGAAGAGGTATGGAAAATAATTCAAGAGTGTATTCAAGTAAAGAAGAAAGGATCTCTATAGAAAAAAGAAATTCAGAGTTAGTTAACTTAGTTTTGGACTTTGCAATAAAGAACAGTATGTCGACACAAGAGATAGATTTTTGTATAGAAGAGGTAAAGAAAGTTTTTTATAAAGATGGATTAATATCAATAGGTTAAAGTGGTTTTTAACCTATTGATATATGATTAACCTCTATGGCATGACTTAGAACACCAATAACAACCATCAAATGATTTAAGAGGATATTGTGATTGAGCTCTTTGCAGAGCCTCATTACAGTTAGAACAATAACCAATATATGTTCTATTTAATACAGAAGGTAAATAAGCACAATCTTCAGTATGAATTTCATGTCTACCATTAGTATCTACATTATTATTGAAATAATAGTGTTTCAAAGTTTCATTTCCTTTCTAGATGATATTTGGAAAATATTCCATATAACAATTATATCAAAAGGAGTAAAAAATGGAAATAAATGACAAAATAAAAAGATTATTGAAAGAAAGAAATATAAGCATACATAAGTTAGCAAAAGAAGCGAATATACCAGTAAGTAACATATATAAAATTACACAGGGTAAGAATTTAAATCCAGGAGTTTATACAGTAAAAGCTATAGCTAATCATCTTGGAATTACAATAGATGAACTAGTTAAATAAGATTTAGAATAGGACAAATTTTTATAAACATAAGTATTTATATGGGGGTGAGGTGATGGCTAAAAAGAAAATCACTGTAATTTGTAATTATCCTACACCGGAAAATATGGATAAGTTTCAAGATATTATGTGCAATGAGTTGGCAAAAGCAATTATAGCCAGTAAGCCAGTTGAATATGTTGAAGCTTTAAAGAAAGAACTTGAGAAGAGCTTAAATTAGGGGGAGAAGATATGGATTTAAAAATAGTTGATATAAAAAGCATAACACTTGAACAGTGTGAGTATTTTAAGACTTTAGGTCTATATTTCATTATACATGATGGAAAGTTAAAAGGTTTTACTAGATAGGTAGAGATATGAAATTAACTAAAGAAAAGTTATGGGAACTAAAAGAAATGTATGAAAATCCTTTTAATGATGTAAAGGATATAGCAAATAAATTTAACATGGATGTTCAGCAACTTTATAACTTTGTACACAGAAAAGGATTTGTAATAGGTACATTACAAGAATATGGTTATCAAAAATGTAGTACCTGCAAAAAGATACTAGAAGCTAATTCAGAGAACTTTTATGTAAATAAAAATTATAAAAATGGTTTTGGATATGAATGTAAACCATGTGCAAGAAAAAGAAGAATGAAAAAATATTATACGAACAAGGGTGAGAAAAATGAGTAACTGGATAGTAGAAAAAATTATAAAAAACAAGTTAGCTAAAATTGAAAGTAAGAAAGAGTTCATAAAAATGTGTGAACTTGAAAGAGAAAACTATTTAGATTGGCTTAATACAGCAGATACGTATGAAGCTAAAAATAATGAGTATTGGAGAGCTGCAAAGGTAATGGCAGAAGTTCAATTGAAAGAGTATCAAGATGAATTAAAAGAGATAAATGATATGTTACAAGATGATACAAAGGAATATGACATTTTATATGAAGCTATGAATGATAACATACCTTATCTTGGAGTTATATAAAAAAAGGACCTTTGCACAGGTCCAATTAAAAAATATTGATAATTAATTATAACATAAAATTAGGGGGAATTGTAATGAATTCATTATATGAGTTAACAAGTGACTTAAAAGAGTTACAAGAAATAGATTTTATGGAAGCAGAAGCAGAGCAAATAGAAGAAATAAAAGCAATAATAGAAGAACAGATAAAAACAAAAGGTACTGGAATAATTCTAGTAGTTAGAAATTTAGAATCAGATATAGAGGTAATTAAAGCAGAGATAAAAAGATTGCAAGATTTAAAAAAATCAAAAGAAAACAAGGTTGAGAATTTAAAGAAATACACAAAAGAGTGTTTAGAAGAAGCTGATATAAAGAAAATTAGTACAAGCTTAGGAAATATAAGTTTAAGAAAGTTGCCTGGATCAGTGGAAGTTTTAGCAGAAGATAGTATTCCAAAAGAATATAAAAAAGAAGCTATAACAATAACAATAGATAAAAAAGCAATATTAGCAGAATTAAAAGAAGGTGTAGTAATTCCAGGAGTTACTTTAAAGACAGGGACAAGCTTAACTATAAAATAGAGGTGATAGAAAATGAGTGATAAATTAAACATTCATCAAAAATTAGTAGAAGTTAAAAAAGGAATTACTGGATTTAGTAAAGATACCAAAGCTGGTAGCGGTAACTATATTGGATATGAATATGTTAGTGGTTCACAAGTATTAAGAGCTATAAAAGGGAAAATGGACGAGTTAGGAGTGCTATTAATACCAGAAGTTGATTATGAAACTATGAAGTGGGAGAAGCACAATTATAAAACTAAAAATGGTGCTGAGAAAACTGATTTTATAATAACTATGAAAATGAATTATACATGGATAAATGCAGAAAATCCACAAGATAAAATAACTGTTCCATGGGTTTGTATAGGACAACAAACTGATGATATAGCTAAAGCAGTAGGAACTGCGATGACGTACAATGAAAGATATTTTTTACTGAAGTTTTTAGGGCTTCCAACTGATGAAGATGATGCTGATGCAAAACCTTTAAATAAAGATAATATAACTAATTTAAGTACGGATAATAAATGGACTAATCCAAAACTAACAGATAATCAAATTAAAAGACTCTATGCGATAGCTTACAAAAAAGGAATTGGAGCAGATAAAGTAAAAGAACAAGTACTTAAAAAGTTTAATAAAGAAGTTAGTGGCTTAACTAAAACAGAATATGACAAAGTATGTGAAGGTTACGAAAAAATACAAATAGCAAATTAACAAAAGTAGGGCAGAGTTAATTCTCTTCCTTAAGAAATAAATATATACAACAGAGGGAGTTGAGTTAAGTGGCTAAATACAGATATATATATCTTGATTTTTGGAAGGATCCAAAGGTTACAGAAGAAATGAGTGCAGAGGATAGATACGCAATGTTATATCTTCTAAGTAATCCATACACTACTCAAATAGGTATTTATGCAGTAACCAAAAGACAGATAGCTTTTGATTTAGGATACAGTACAGAATCAGTTTCAGCGATATTAGAGAGATTTGAAAAATTGCATAAATTAATTAAGTATAATGCTGATACAAGAGAAATAGCAATAAGAAACTGGGGGAAGTACAACTTAATTAAAGGTGGCAAACCTATTTTAGATTGTATAAATAGCGAATTACCAAAAGTTAAAGATAAAAGCCTTATAAAATATGTAGCTGAAGGTATACCAAATGAAACTATAAAAGAAACATTTTTACGATACGTTGACGATACGCCAACGATAGGTGGACAAAAAGAAAACAAAAAACAAAATAAAAATGAAAACAAAAATAAAAATAACAACACTATAGAAAATGATGTGGTTGTTGTTGATAAGATAAAATCTTATTTTGATTTATCAGAAGAAGAAGTTTTAAAAATACATAATGCTTTTAAAGAAACTAATAAAGATTTAGATTACTTAGAAGAAAAATTAATAATTACTAAAAATACAGATTGTAAAAGTATTGTAGGTTTTCTTATAAAAGCAATTCAAGAAGATTATAAACCACATAAAAATAATGTAAGTGCGTTTATACCTAAAGTTAGGACAAGATTTCATAACATAAATAGTAGGATAGATAAGTATAGTCCTGATGAACTTGAAAGGATAGTAAAAGAAAATCAAGATAGTAAGTTTAAAAGGACTACAATTTATGACACTTATTTAAGAGCTATTGAACATGGTTTAGATTCTCTTAGTGGAGAACCAGTCAAGAAAATGGTTATAGATTATGCAAGAGAAAATAATTTAGAAATACCAAGTTAAAGCTTTAAAAATATAAGGGGTTACCCTACAAGTCTTGTGGGGTAATTTCAACAGCTAAGGGGAAAACAAAATGTATAACAGCGTTGGAATAAATAAACATAAAATTTTGAATGCAGCAGCACAAGAAGATCCTACATATGAAAACTATTTAAGATTAGCAGAATGGATTAAAGAAATATCAGAAAAAATT
>NZ_JANKBY010000067.1:0-13788 GCF_024621905.1 Terrisporobacter muris | reverse complement strand
TAATTTATGATTTATGATTTATATTGTTATATAAAAAAAGAAAGTCACAATGACTTTCTCTCTTATTTATCCATATAATCCATAGGTTCTTCTAAAGATATTTGTCCTATTTTACCTTCTCTGTACTCATTTAATACAGTTTGGGCAATTCTAGTATAGTCTAATTCTTGTCTTCCTAAGATAAACCCTCTTTTTCTACCTATCATTTCCATAGTTTCTAATGGAGTTTCTCCTAGTTCTTCTAATTTGTATCTAGCTTTTAATTTTTCTGGCTCTATTTCCATAAGTTTTTCTATAAACTTAAGTCCTAGAGTGTCTATATCAAGTATTTCGTCTTTTATAGCTCTAGAAAATGCTAAGTTAAGTGCTACTTCTTGATCTTCAAATTTAGGCCAAAGTATACCAGGAGTATCAAGTAACTCTAAATTTCCTTTAAGCCTTACCCATTGCTTACATTTAGTAACACCTGGTTTGTCTCCAGTTACAGTACTTTTTCTTCCTGTAAGTTTATTTATAAGAGTTGATTTACCTACGTTTGGAATACCAACTATCATAAGTCTTATAGCTCTTTCTTGTCTTCCTTTTGCCTTAAGGTTATCCATCATTTCCTTAGTAACATTCTTACATTCTTCTACTATTTTGTTTACACCATTACCTTTTATAGTAGCTACAGGTATCGCTTTTATTCCTCTTTTAGCATAGTAGTTAACCCACTTGCTTAAGTTAGCTGGATTTGCTAAATCACTTTTATTTAAAACTACTACTCTTGGCTTATTCCCAACTATTTCATCTATTTGAGGGTTCTTACTTGAGTAAGGTATTCTAGCATCCAATAACTCTATTACAACGTCTACCATTTTTAAGTTATTTTGAACTAATTCCTTAGTCTTTTTCATATGCCCTGGATACCAGTTTATATGTAAATTATCGTCTTTTAAATATTCGTCATAATCACTTCTTCTGTAATCTCTTGCCATGTTCTCACTTCCTTATCTTTTTATAAGTACTAATTTATTTCATCCTATATATAGGATTTCATTTTTTATTATATCTATGCTTTTATTCATATTAATAACTGAAAGTTTGATTTACTTGAGCGACGTGTCTGCAAAACACTTCATATCTCCAATGGCTACGCCCATTGCTCAAGCTAATATATTAAAATTTACAATTCATCTAAAAAACAGATAAATTATAAATTCTTGATGACTGAAAAAAAGGAAATCCCTAAAGAGATTTCCTTCCTAAATTAACTTAAAAAGTTATTATTTATTTCTAGCTTCTTTTATCTTAGCAGCTTTACCAGTTCTAGTTCTTAGGTAGTTTATCTTAGCTCTTCTTACTTTACCTTTTCTAGTAACTTCTATTTTTTCTATTTTTGGAGAGTGAACTGGGAAAGTTCTTTCTACACCAACGTTGAATGATATTTTTCTAACAGTGAAAGTTTCTCTAGCTCCTCCACCTTGTCTCTTCATTACAACACCTTCAAATACCTGAACTCTTTCTCTTTTTCCTTCAACTATTTTAACGTGTACTCTTACTGTGTCCCCAGGTCCAAATGCAGGAACTTCAGCTTTTAATTGTTCTTGTTCTAATGATTTTATTAATTCGTTCATTTTCTTCCTCCTAAGTATCATAGACGCTCTTAATTACTGACCAATGTAAGCAGAGGAGCGGCCGTATTGTTTTCAACAGTCTTAATTATACTATAATTATTTACTTCTTACAAGACTTTTTATACAAATCTGGTCTTCTAAGTTTTGTGATTTTTTTAGATTCTTCAAGACGCCATTTTTCTATTTTTTTATGATTCCCTGATAGTAATACATCTGGTACAGACATGCCCATAAACTCTCTTGGTCTAGTGTAATGTGGGTATTCCAGTAAATCATCTTTGAAACTTTCTTCTTCAAATGATTCATTTTGACTAAGTACACCAGGAATAAGTCTAGCTATGGAGTCTATCATAATCAGAGCTGGAAGTTCTCCACCTGTCAATACATAGTCTCCTATAGACACTTCATCCGTTACTATTAAATCAATTATTCTTTGATCTATTCCTTCATAATGTCCACAAAGCAGTATTATATCTTCATCTAGAGATAAATCACTGGCAATCTCTTGTTTATATACTTGTCCTTTTGGCGTTAAATATACCACCCTAGGATTTGTTATATTGTGAGTATCTACAATATGCTTATATGTGTCATATATAGGTTGAGGAGTCATTAACATTCCTGCCCCTCCACCAAATGGATAGTCGTCGACCTTTTTATGTTTATTTGCTGAAAAATCTCTAATATTGTACACATGTACTTCTATTATTTCTTTTTCTATAGCTCTTTTCATTATACTTTCACTCATATATGAGTTGAAAATATCTGGAAAAAGAGTCATAATGTGAAATCTCATATTATCACCTAATCTAACATTCCTTTTATAGGATCTATTATCATTTTCTTTTCTTCTATGTTTATTTCAGGAACAAATTTTAATGTTGATGGGATAAGATATTCTTTGTCATTATCTCCTTTTACAACATATACATCGTTAGCAGAATATTGTAGAACATCCTTAAGAGTTCCTACTTTTTCTCCACCTAATGTAAAGACTTCTATTCCTATTAAATCTGCTATGAAAAATTCATCTTCATCAAGATCTACACTGTCTTCTCTAGATATATAAAGGTTTCTAGTTTTTACTTTTTCAGCAAGTTCAACAGAATCTATACCTTTTATCTTCATTATAACCATATTTCCTTTATATCTAACTCTTTCAACTTCATATTCTTTGTTGAAGTCTTTATCAAGATAAAAACTTTCTAAATCATCAAATCTATTTATGTTATCCACATATGGATATACTCTAACTTCTCCCTTAAGACCTTGAGTATTTACTATCTGACCGATTCTAAAATGAGTTAACTTTTCTTTCATAGTCTCACCTTCTTTAAATTGTTTCTTTATATAAAAATTCACGTTAAAATATCAAATAATATTTGTTTTTAGTCTTTGTTTTTAGTCTTAAAATTATTTTTGATTTATATATTTAATATTTCTATGATTATTTTTGATTCTAAAGATTCTTATTAAATTTTATTTCGCCTAAGCAAAGCGTTATCGAAACACCTTAATCATTTTCCCTAAAAATTTCAATATTTTACTTATTATAAACAAAAAGGATTAGGCATATACCTAACCCTTCTATAATATTTCAAGTGAAACCTTGACATTTTCTTTATTTCCAGCAGATTTTAGCACAGTTCTAATAGCCTTAGCTATTCTTCCCTGCTTTCCGATAACCTTGCCCACATCATCTTGAGAAACTTTTAGTTTTAAGATAATTTCATCTTTTTCTATAGTTTCTTCTATTGTCACTTCGTCAGGATTATCTACTAGAGCTTTGACAATATGCATAACTAGCTCTTTCATATATTCATCTCCTAAAAACTAATCCTTAATGGATTATATTGAGTACTAAAATAATCTAATTATTATTTAGATTGTTTTTGAGCTTCGAACTTTTCAGTTATTCCGTTGTTAGCGAATAATTTTTTAACAGTGTCAGTTGGTTGAGCTCCTACTGCTAACCATTTTAAAGCTTTCTCGTCGTTTATTCTTGTTTCTTTGTTAGCTGAAACTGGATTGTAGTATCCTATTTCTTCTATGAATTTTCCATCTCTAGGAGATCTAGAATCTGCTACTACTATTCTGTAGAAAGGTTTTTTGTTTGCACCCATTCTTTTTAATCTTATTTTAACTGCCATTACAGTCACCTCCGAATTTTTTTGTCTATTTTTGTGTATTATTTATTTAAAGAAAGGAAGTCCGCCTAACGCGCCTCTTTTCTTCATACCTTTTTGATTACCCATAAACATCTTCATCATTTTTTTCATTTCATTTAATTGTTTTATAAGTCTGTTTATGTCTTGCACGCTTGTCCCACTACCCTTCGCTATTCTTCTTTTTCTAGAAGCATTAAGTAGTTCTGGTTTACGTCTTTCTTCTAAAGTCATAGATTGTATTATAGCTTTAGTTCTTTTCATTTCTTTTCCATTTAAATCCACATTACCAAGCTGATTTTTTAAGTTACCCATACCTGGCATCATTCCAAGAATTTTATCAAGTGGACCCATGTTTTCTATTTGTTCAAATTGAGCTAACATATCTTCAAAGTCAAAATCTTGTTTTCTGATTTTACTTTCTAATTCTTTAGCTTTCTCTAAATCCATAGCATCTTGAGCTTTTTCTATTAAACTTAGGACATCTCCCATTCCAAGGATTCTTGATGCCATTCTATCTGGATAGAATGGTTCTAAATCATCTAATTTTTCACCCATACCTATGAATTTAATTGGCTTTTGTGTTACAGCCCTTATTGAAAGTGCTGCCCCACCTCTTGTATCACCATCAAGTTTTGTAAGAACTACACCGTCAAGGCCTAGGGCATTATCAAAACTTTCAGCAACATTAACTGCATCTTGACCTGTCATAGAGTCAACTACTAATAAAATCTCATGAGGTTTTATTTCTGATTTAATAGATTTTAATTCATCCATTAATGTTTCATCTATATGAAGTCTACCTGCTGTATCTATAATAACTAAGTCATTGTTATTTTTTAGAGCATGACTTAATCCTGCTTTTGCTATATTTACTGGGTTTTCTTTGTCACCCATATTAAATACTGGTATGTCTAATTTTTCTCCTACAACTTGTAATTGTTTTATTGCTGCAGGTCTATAAACGTCACAAGCTACTAATAAAGGTCTTTTACCTTGTTTCTTAAAGTAATTACCTATTTTTCCAGAAGTAGTTGTTTTACCAGCACCTTGAAGACCAACCATCATAATAATTGTAGGTGGTTTCGAAGATATCATAACTTTACTTTGTACATCTCCCATAAGGGCAGTAAGTTCTTCGTTTACTATTTTAATAACGTGTTGAGCTGGAGTTAAACTTGTCATAACTTCTTGTCCAACACATCTTTCTTGAACCTTTTTTATAAAGTCTTTAACAACTTTAAAGTTTACGTCTGCTTCTAATAAAGCAAGCTTAACTTCTCTCATTGCATCTTTTACATCTTTTTCTGTAAGTTTTCCTTTTGATTTTAACTTACCAAGTGCACCTTGCAATTTATCTGATAAACCTTCAAATATCATTTCAACAACTCCCTACATATTTGTTCTATTGTTTCTAACTTAGGGATTAAATTAGCACAATCTCTATTTTGCAATAAATCTTGTTTAATGTCAACAATTTTATCTTCTAGTGATTTTAGGATTTCTTCTTGTTGATTATCTTTTGATACTAAGTGAAGTTTATTTTCATATTCCCTCAATATCTTTTCTGAACGTTTAAGAGTATCGTAAACTCCTTGTCTAGATACATTAAGATTTTCACTGATTTCACCTAAAGAATAATTTTCCTCATAATAAAGTGAAACTATTTCTTTTTGTTTATCAGTTAGTAATTCTTTATATTGTTCAAACAATAACCCAATTTCCACCATTTTATCTATATTCATAACTTCACTTCCCAGTGTATACTGTAAAGGTTATTTACTTTACACATTGTATTTTATATTAAAACTAATTTATTGTCAATATATATTTCGTCTAAATTTTACCCAAATAATGCATCTGAAAATGCTTTAGCATCAAAGTCTTGTAAATCTTCCATTTTTTCTCCCACACCTATTAATTTAACAGGTACATCTACTTCAGATTTAACAGCTAAAACAACTCCACCTTTTGCAGTACCATCTAATTTAGTTAAAACAAGTCCAGTTATATCACATACTTGTTTAAAGCTTTTAGCTTGAGACACTGCATTTTGCCCAGTAGTTGCATCTACTACTAGTAATACTTCTTTTTTAGCTTCTGGATATTCTCTATCTACTATCTTAAATACTTTTGATAATTCATTCATTAAGTTAGCCTTATTATGAAGTCTTCCTGCTGTATCACAGATTAATAAATCAATATCTCTAGCTTTTGCAGCTTTTATTGAGTCAAATATAACTGCTCCAGGATCAGCACCTTCTTGATGTTTTATTATATCTACACCACTTCTGTTAGCCCATACCTCTAACTGATCTATGGCAGCTGCTCTAAATGTATCTCCAGCTGCTATTAAAACCTTTTTACCTTCTTTTTTGTATCTGCTAGCTAATTTTCCTATAGTTGTAGTTTTTCCAACTCCATTAACTCCTACCATTATAATGATTGATGGTGAGTGACTTACATCTAAAGTTGAATTTTCATTAGTTAATATTTCTTCTATTATTAACTTTAATTCTCCTTTAACATCTTGTGGATCAGTTATTTTTTTAGTTTTTATAGCATCTGTTAGCTTATCAATTATATTCATTGTTGTATCCACACCAACATCTGCTGTAATTAATATTTCTTCTATTTCTTCTAATAAGTCTTCATCAACTTTTGTATATGATTTTAAAACTTGGTCTACTCTATCAGTTATTCCTTGCTTAGCTTTTGATAAACCTTGTTTTAATCTTTCAAATAAACTCATTTTTGGTTCTTCAACTACTTCTTCTATTTCTTTTTTATCTTCTACTAATTGTAATTCTTCATTTTGAATTTCTTCAACAGAACTATCTAAAGCAACTTCTTTAACTACCTCTTCTTTTGGCTTTTCAACTTTTTGTACTTCCTCCACCTGTTGTTCTTCTTCAACTTGTAGTTTCTCAGCTTGTTCTTCAACTGTTTCTTCACTTACAACTACTTGTGATGCTTCCTCTTTTATTTCTTCTTTTTTGCTCTTTTTAAAAAACTTTTTAAACACCCTACGTCCTCCTAAGTATATTTTACTTTTTATTAAATAATATCAGTCATTTCTTCAGCTTCATTTAAACTTAATGCTATGACTTTTGATATGGCTCTTTGTTCCATAGTTACACCATAGATATAATCTGCAGCTTCCATTGTACCTCTTCTGTGAGTTACAGCTATAAACTGTGTCCTAGATGTTAATTCTTTTAAGAATGTACCAAATCTAGCTATATTACTATCATCTAGTGGTGCTTCTATTTCATCTAGTATACAGAAGGGCGTTGGTTTTGCCAATAATATGGAGAATAATATACTTATGGCTGTTAATGCCTTCTCTCCACCTGATAATAAACTTAAATTTTTCATTTTTTTACCTGGTGGTTTTGCAGTAATTTCTATATCACTTTCTAAAATATTTTCTTCATCTAGAATTGTTAAATTCCCTTCTCCTCCACCAAATAACCTATTATATACATATTTAAAGTTTTCATTAATTTTATCAAACTCTTCTTTAAATTGTATTTTCATATGCTCTTCTAATTCTGCTATTATTTCCTCTATGGCTTCAATAGATTTTTGTAAATCTTCTTTTTGCTCACTATAGAAATCATATCTTTCTTTTGTTTCTTTGTACTCTTCTATTGAGTCTATATTTACATTACCTAAAGATCTAATTTCTTTTTTAAGAGAATCTAATATTTTTTTATTTATTTCTATATCATCATCTCTAAGTTCTACAGCTTGTAGATATGTTAGATTATAGTCCTCAAATAATTTAAAGTTATTACTTTCCTTATTTGACTCTAACTTTTCAATTCTAGATTCAACTTTAAATATTGCTTCTCTTAGTTCTATAAATTGTTTATCAATATTCTTAAGTTTTAAATTATTATCATCTAGCTTTTGTTTTAAGTTTTCCCTAACTATCTTTTTATTTCCTAAACTTTTATTATTTTCATTTAATTGAGTTTTTAAATTTTCCTTTTCTCTATCTTCAATAATTATTTTTTCATCAATATCTTTTATTTCATTTTCTTCTTCATTATTTTCTTTCTCAATTAAAAGTTTTTTGTTATTAAGTTGATTTAGGTATTCTTTTATTCTCTCCATATCTGCATTAAAGGATTTAAGAATTTCTTTATCTTTTGTAAGCTGAATATTTATATTATCAAACTTACTTTTTTCATTTTCATAAATTTCACTTTCTTTGTTAAGTTCTTTACTTAAAGTTTCTATAGTTTCTTTGTTATTCTTATGCTTATCATCAATATCTTTTATCTGAGATTCTAGTACTTCTTTCTTTTGAAGAGTATAACTTAAGTTAGAACCAAGACTTTCTTTTTCACTTTCCAGCTTTTTAATACTAGATAAGAAGGAATTTATCTCTTCTTCATATCTTGAGTAAGAAGAATTACTAAATATTAATTCTTTATCTAGATTTTTTATTTCTTCTTCATAATGTTGAATATTCTCTTTACAACTTATTATCTCTTTTTCCATAGATACTAGTTTTTCTTGTATAGATGTATTTTCTTCCTTGGTAGCTTTTATCTTTTCATTAAATTCATTTATAAGTCTTTTTCTTGATAAAATATTTCCACTTGATTTTAACGAACCACCTGTTAAAGAACCACCTGGGTTTAATATTTCACCTTCCAACGTTACTACCTTATATTTATGTCCAGTTTCCCTAGCAAATTTAATTCCTTCATCTATATTGTCAATTACTACAGTTCTCCCTAGTATATTTTCTAATATATCTCTATATTTTTCTTCATAAGATATTAAGTCACTGGCAATACCAATAAAATTAGTTCTTGCTTGAATATTGTTTATTTTTTTTGATTTAATTATATTCATCAGCAAGAAAGTTACTCTACCAATTTTATTATGTTTTAAGTAGTTTATGGCAGCTTTTGCACTATTCTCATCAGATGTTATTATGTTTTGCATATAAGCGCCTAGCGCTGCTTCTATTGCTTTTTCATATTTCTGTGGAACAGTTACCACTTGTCCTAATGCTCCATATATACCCTTAAGGTTTTTATTTTTAAGAACCTCTTTAACTCCTCTATTAAACCCTTCATAATGATTTTCCATATCAATATAAACATTTAATTTTGAGCTATATTCTTTTAGAGCATAGTTATTATTTTGTATCTTTACATTTAAATTATGATTATCTTCTTTTAATTTTCTAAGATTTTCATAATAAGAATTTACTTTCTTTTTAAAATCCTCAATTTTTTCTTTTTTACTATTTATTTTATTTTGAATTTCTTCTAAAAGCTCTTCCTTAGATTTTAATTTTTCATTTATCTCACTAATTTCTAAGTTTATATTTTCATTTCTTTGATTTATATTTTCTTTATTTGCATTTAACGTTGACAACTTATTACTTACATCTTGCTTTTCATTAAGTAAGTTAATTATCTCATCTTTTAAATTTTCTATTTTATCATTTAACTCTTCTATCTTATTTTTATTTGCTTCATTTTTCTCAATAAAAATGCTAATTTGATTTTTAAATTCATTTATTGATTTTTCTTTTTCTTCTTTTTCTTTATTGATTTTTTCTAAGTTTTCTTTATTATCTACAAAAGATTTATTTATATTTTCTACTTCTTCCATATTTCTTTTTATCTTAGTAGAACTATTGTCTTTTCTTTGATTTAATAAATTAATCTCATAATCCTTTTTATCTATTACAGATCTAATAGAGTTAATATACTCTGTAGATTTTTCTATAGCTTTATCTATTTCTTCTATTTGAATGCTTACTTCCTTTGAACTTTCTTCAAAAGCTATTTTTTCTTCATCAATATTTTTTAATTCTTGGCCTAAAACGTCATATTGACTATTTATTTCACTTAATTGTTTTTCTATTCTTTGTATTTCTCTTATATAGTTATTTACTTCTATTTTTTTTAATTTTTCACTAAGGTCTAAGTATTTTCTTGCCTTAACTTGTTGATTATATAATGGCTTTATTTGATTTTCTATTTCCACATATATATCGTTTATTCTATCTAGATTTTCCTTAGTATTTCTTAGATTTCTTTCTGACTCAGTCTTTTTATATCTATACTTTGATATTCCACAAGCTTCATCAAAAACTTTTCTTCTATTTATTGGGTTATTACTTAAAATTTCATCAACTTTTCCCTGTTCTATAATAGAGTAGCCATCTTTTCCTATACCTGTATCTAGTAGAATTTCTTTTATATCTTTCAATCTACAGCTTTTATTGTTTAAATAAAATTGACTTTCACCATTTCTATAAGCCCTTCTTTTTATGGTAACCTCGCTGTAATCTATATTTAACTTTCCATCTGAATTGTCTATTGTAAGAGCTACTTCACAGAAATTCATAGGTTTTTGATTATCAGATCCTGCAAATATAACGTCTTCAAGTTTATCACCTCTAAGACTTTTTATACTTTGTTCTCCAAGAACCCACCTAACAGCATCAGATACGTTACTTTTTCCACTTCCGTTGGGTCCTACTATTGCTGTTACACCTTCTTTGAAGATTATATCTGTTTTGTTTGGGAAGGATTTAAATCCTTTTAACTCTAATCTCTTTAAATACAATGCTTGTCTCTCCCTTCCTTACAAAAATTCGTTGCACTCATGTCGTCAACGAGATACTTTCGCTAACGCTTCAAGTAAATCCGTTACTCAAAATACGCTTGGCCTGAGCGACTACGTCAGCGAAACACTTCATGTCGCCAACTATATATCTTCGCTACCGTTTCATATATATCCGTTGCTCAAAATTTGCTACGTTTAAATTAAAGGTTATAAATATTATATAGTTCTTTGTACATTTCTTCCGATTTAATATTTATTTCCTTGTTATCATCTAGTATTATTATGAATTCATCTTCTGCTAAATTTTCTGGTTTTATCTTCATATTAATATTAAGTTTATTTTTGAAGAATAATTTATTACTCTTCTTATTTCCAACAACTTTTGATATATTTTTATTATTTGTTTTTACTTCAATATTGCTTACAGTCTTATTTTGTATAACAAGATAATGTAAGTAGTCTTTAATCATTTCCCCTTCAACTAATTCCCTAAAAGCTGGATGATAAGGCCCATCTACTATTCCTTTTCCAAGCTGTATGTCTTCTGTTGCTTGTAATCCAACTCTTATAACATTTATGTTGTTAACATAAAATAAAACTAAAAGCTTTTTAACAATTGAAATACATTGTTCTAATGTAAAAGGCTTATATTCCCCTTTATTTAATAAAGTTTCCAGCCCTGTATCTCTTACTACTAATGTAGGATAAATTCTTACGCAGAATGGATCTAGTTCTATGAATTTTTTTGCTGTTTCTATACATTTTTCTTCTGTATCAGAAGGTAGTCCAACCATCATTTGAAGCCCTAAATTTATACCAGATTCTTTAATTAGATGTGCACTTTTAATTACACTTTCTATATCATGTCCTCTAGCACTATCATGAAGAACCTTTGCATCCAATGACTGCACACCAAGCTCTATAATTGTAGATTTATATTCTTTTAATCTATTTAATATGTCCACACTTATACAGTCTGGTCTAGTTGACATTCTTATATCTGATACTAAACCTTTGTCCACATATTCCTTCGCTACTGATAGTAATTCATTTTGAGTTTTTTCATCTATCGCTGTAAAACTACCGCCAAAAAATGCAATTTCCACATTAGCATCTTTTGGTATAGTGGGTAAGTACTCTTCAATAATATTTCTTGCTTCTTCACTAGTAACTTCTGTACTAACTCCTGTTATTTTCTTTTGATTACAGAAAATACAATCATGAGGACATCCTCTATGTGGTACAAATATTGGTATTATTCTTTTTTTCATTTTATCAACCTCTTAATCTAAAATTTTTGTGATTTAAGAGCAGATTTAGCAGCAACTTGCTCCGCATCTTTTTTACTTTTACCTTCTCCCACACCTAAAACTTTATCATTGATCCCTACTTCCATAACAAATCTCTTGTTATGATCTGGACCCTTTTCTTCAATCAACTTATACCAAATATGCTGCTCACCTTTACTTTGTAAAACTTCTTGCAGATATGTTTTATAATCTCTAAATATTTTACCTTCAATAGAGTTTTCTATTATTTCTTCCATAAATCTAAATATAAATTTACTCGCTTCTTCTAATCCACCATCTAAATATATAGCTGCAATTATTGCTTCTAAAGCATCTGCTAAAATAGATATTCTATCTCTTCCACCCGTAGCTTCTTCACCTTTTCCAAGTAATAGATACTCTCCTAGATGAATTTGTCCTGCAACTTCACTTAATGATTCTTCACATACAATATTGGCTCTTAATTTTGTTAATTCTCCCTCTGGAAGATTCTTTTCCTTTTTAAATAAATAATCACTTATTACTATACTTAAAACTGAATCTCCAAGAAATTCTAGTCTTTCATTGAATTTATAATTTTTATTTTCATTTGAATATGAACTATGAGTTAATGCTTCTAATATATAGCTCTTCTTCTCAAATTTATAATTAATTGTATCTTCAAATTTACTAATGTTATAAATTGCTTTTTTATTAACGTTCATTGTTCCTCCTTAAATTATTATATCATTTTATAGTTTACTATTTTTAATAAAATAATGCAAAAAACCTATGGAGCAGAAAGCTTCATAGGCAAAATATTTTAATAATTTTGTGTTCTATTTTTCATCGTGATCTTCGCAGCTGCATCCACATCCACAACAATTCTCTTCATCTTCTTCTGATGATAATATTATTGCTTGGCAGTTAGGACAAATAACATCTACTGAATCATCAAATAATAGTTCCTCGTCTATGTCAACTAAATCACCACAATTTGGGCATTCCATTTCTATGTAACTTAATTCATCTTCGTCTTCGTAATCTTCATCATCGTAGTCGTCATAATCATCATCAAAGTCGTCATCGTCTTCTTCATATAATACATCTTCTAAATCTGATAAATCTTCGTCAACACTTTCAACATAGTCAACTAATTCATCATAATCTTCTTGCATGTCGTCTAATGTGTCAGCTAAGTTTTCCAATACATCTATTATCTTGCATATCATTTTGCCTTCTTTAGTTTCGCTTTCTATTTCTAAACCTTCTGCCAAGCCTCTTAAGTATGCTACTTCTTCGCTTAGATACTTCATAAGTTAATACCTCTCTTTCAATTTTATTTATAAACTAAAAGCTCATATATCATTATTATTAAGATATATAAGCTTTTTATACATTAAAATATTAAACTCTTGATAAATATTCACCAGTTCTAGTATCTACTTTTATTTTGTCACCTTCATTTATAAATAAAGGTACTTGAACTACTGCACCTGTTTCAACTGTAGCTGATTTAGTTACGTTTGAAGCAGTATCTCCCTTTATCCCTGGCTCAGTTTCAGTAACTTCTAATTCTGCAAAGTTTGGAGCTTCCACTTGGAATGGTTGTCCTTGGTAGAATCTTATAGTCGCTACTTCATTTTCTTTTAAGAATTTTATAGCATCTTCAACTTGCTCATAGTTTAAAGGTATTTGATCATAAGTTTCTTCATCCATAAAGTAGTATAATTCACCATCATCATATAAATATTGCATTTGCTTAGTTTCTATTAATGCTTTTGGGAATTTATCACTTGGATTGAAAGCCTCTTCTCTTATAGCTCCTGTTTTTAAGTTTTTGTATTTTGTTCTTACGAAAGCTGCACCTTTTCCTGGCTTAACATGTTGGAAGTCAACTATTAAACAAGGTTGTCCATCTTTTTCGAAAGTTACACCTTTTCTAAAATCTCCTGCTGTTACCATATCTGTTCCTCCATCTAAAAAATTTGTCATCATATTTAGCCTGATGATATCTATTAACTTCATCCCAATATATATCATCACATGAATTTAAATTTTTAATACACAATATACTTAATAAGTAAATTGCATATTTTTACAAAAATAATTTTTTCTCTTAATATAAAGATC
>NZ_JANKBY010000066.1:0-14205 GCF_024621905.1 Terrisporobacter muris | reverse complement strand
CTAATTAAAATAATAAAATTTATTTAAATAGAGCAATGGATGTATCTGAAGTGAAGAAAAGATATATCGTTGGCGACATGAAATGTTTCGCCGACACGTCGCTCAAGCGAAGCGAATTTTTTATAAAAAGTTAAAACCTTTTATTATAAATTTATGTCTAATAATTGAAAACAAAAATGAAAGGAGTAATCATGGAAGATATACTTTTAGTGAAAAGAGCTATCAAAGGTGATAGGGAAGCTTTTGAAGATTTGATAAATATGTACTTTGATAGATTATATAAAGAAGCGTATTTGAGATGTAAGCATGAAGAAGATGCTAAGGAGGTAGTACAAGAAACGATTTACAAAGCTTATAAAAATATAAAGGGCTTAAAAGAACCGAAGTATTTTAAAACTTGGGTAAGTAAAATTCTTATAAATGTATGTAATGATTATCTAAGAAAAAATGGAATGATTGATTTGGAACATGATGAAAATGATTATGTTAAAAAAGTACATAATGACGATGAAGTGGAAATTAAAATTGATTTATATAATGCAATGGATGAGTTGGAAGATAAATATAAAGATGTAATCATACTTAGATATATAGAAGACTTGAAGGTTGAAGAAATATCCAAAATTTTGGAACGTCTTGCAAATACCATAAAGACTCATATTAGGAAGGCAATAAAGGAAATGAAAAACCTGCTAAAGGAGGATTACATTAATGACTAAAAAGAAAAAAGATATTAATTTGGATAATGAACTAAATGAAAATTTAGAAGATGTGACAATAGAAGAAATTGATAAAGATATGGAAGATTTTTATATAGATGATGAAAAAATAGAAAATATAAAATACAATTTTGATAAAGAAAGATTGATAAAAGATGCTATAGATAAAGCTGAAAAAGATATGACTAAAAGTAAAATTAAAAAGAAATACATTAAAATAGCTGCCAGTATAGTGGTTTTAATTTCTATAGGAGTGTATAGTCCAGCTTTAGCTTATCGTATACCACCAGTAATGAAGGTGTTGGAAAAAATAAATGATACTTTAAAAATAGATGAAATAAGTGCTTCATTAGAGATAGATACCATAATACCAAAGGCTGTGGTGGAAAATAATAAAATTCATTTTGTAAAAATAACAAGATATAAAGTTGATAAAACAAAAGAAAATAAAGAAAGTAAAGATGATAATAAAGGAAGTGATAACAAGGAAAATAATAATGAGGGAAGCAATGGTAAAAATATAGTTTATGATGAGTATGGGGTGGTAAACTTTATACACCAGATGTCTAATCAAATTATTAATCCAGCTGATGGGAAAAAATTCGGAGTTATTAAAATTACACCACAAAATATTGAAATAGCCCTAAACTCAATTAAAAATATTAATAATGATGAGGCTAGAGACTATTTAAATAAAGCACTTAGAAAATGGCAAAATGGAGATTTTAATAATGCTGTTGAAGTGCATAATTACGTGTGGCATATGTTAGGTGGAGAAATTGGAATTGCCTCATCTCTTGATGAAGAAGAAATAAATAAAATTAAAGCACAGTACTTTAAGTAAAAGATATAGAGCTAACAAGATTGCCTTGGCTATAGCTGAAGGTAACGCAGTTGTTTAAGTTGGAGGGAGATAAAATGGAGTTTAATAAGAGCAAAAAGATTATGATAACAGCAATTATTTTTTTAATAATAATAGTTGCTTCACCTGTGATTTATACAAACATGAATAATAACAATACAAAGAATAAAGAAGTACCTACAGAGACTACAAATAAGAAAATAAATTTTAAATCTCAAAAGTCTTATGTGAAAATTTCTTCTTACTTACAAAAAAATGGAGATTTGTCAAAAGAAGAGTTGGCAAAATTAGAACCAAATAAAAAATTAGTAGAGTCAGATGGATATTATTATATAGGTAGTGTATATAATGGTGATAAATACAAGGATTTAAGAACGATTAATTTAGAAGAAAAAAATGAAGGTGTATCATTAACTTATTTTTACCAAAATGATAAACCAAAAGAAGCTTTGTCAGTTCAATATTATAATGCAAATAAAAATGGTTATTTAAATGGAATACATTCATTTTATAACAAAGACTCAGATGAATTACTACGTTTTATTACAAGAATAGGTACTATTTCAGCGGAAGACCAAGAAAAGCTAGTTAATCATATTAAGGTAGATTCAAAGGATAAAGAAGAATATAAAACTTATTTTAAACTTGCGAAAATAGTTCAAAGAAGTGTATCTTTTCCTAAGGAAGAATTTGAAAAATTTAATGATAAATCAATAAATCAAATAGACAAAGAAAACACCGTTGTGAAAATAAATGATTCACAGCTAGTATTTATGCATGATGAAAAGATGGAAGAAATAAGAGGACTTAAACTTATTGATAAAGATGGAACTTTATTATATACAAAATCATTTATAGGAGATGCTCCACATATAAGTGGACAAGATGAAATTTTCACAATGACAGAAATAATAAGTGACTCATTGGAAAGTCAAAATAATTTGCTAACTAAGCTAAGTGAAAATGTACAAAATTCTACACCAAGAACTGATGGAGATAATATAATAAACAATAATAAAAATCATGCAGTACAAGTTTTTTCAGCTGAAGAAGATTATGATGATATGAAATTTATGGGTGAAATATCTTATAGTAGTGAAGAAAACCCGAAAGAATTGACTATGACAAAATCTGTGGAATATGTTAAATCTAAATTGGGGGAAAATATAAAAGAAATTGATTCTAATTATATTAATAATGTGGGTGTTACTGTTGTCACATATGAGCTAAGTGATAAGACTTATAAAGTGAGATATCAACATCCATATAAAGTTGACAAAGATGGAAGTACATCAAATGAGTATGATAAAAATAAAAGTGCAGGAATTTGCATTTATGAAAAATAATAAAAAGGATGAGCTATATGCTCATCCTTTAAAAAATTTGATAATAAACAATTCTTATGGCAATATAAATATATAATAGAAGGAGGAAATCTCATGAATATATTAATAACTAACGACGATGGAATATATGCAGATGGAATTATAGAATTAGCAAAGGAAATATCAAATATTGCTAATGTGTACGTGGTAGCACCAGAAAGCCAAAAAAGTGCCACAGGACATTCTATAACTATACATAGTCCAATAATGGTACAAGAAACTGATATGGGTGACAAGATAAAAGCTTACTGTATATCAGGAACACCAGCAGATTGTGTAAAAGTAGGAATAGAAGGCATATTTAAAGATATAAATTTTGATTTAGTTTTAAGTGGAATAAATAATGGTCCAAATTTGGGAACTGATGTTATATATTCTGGAACAGTGTCAGCAGCCATAGAAGGGCTTGTTTTAAATAAACCATCTATTGCTGTGTCATATAATGAATTTAAAGTAAAAAGTGAAGTTTATAAAGAGGGAGCTAAACATATAGCTCAGCTTATAAATAATATAAAAGATAAATTACATTTGTTAAATGACTGTATATTAAATGTAAATATACCAAACACTGAGGTGAAAGGTTGGAAGATTACAAAATTAGGGGAAAGAAAATATGACAATGTAATGGAAGAGCGAATAAGTCCTTTTGGCCAAAGATATTTTTGGATAGGTGGAAGCATTAAGGATATGGAACAAGATGAAGATAGTGACATAACTTGTGTGAACAATGGTTATATATCTATAACACCTGTTAATATTGAAATGACTAATTTGGAAAAATTTGAAATGTTAAAAAATATAAAAATGTTATAATAAGGAATATCAATCGCCAACGGCCTTGAGGAACAGGCCCGTTGCTCCAGGAAGCAGTTGTATTTTATATTTTATCTAAAAAACAGATAAAATATAAAATACTTATAATTAAAAAGCAAAATAGTGGAGGGAATATGTATAATATTTTAGTTTTAATACCAATGGATGAAGAAAAGAAGAAACTATTAGAAGAAAAATCAAAAGGATGTAAAATAGTTTATTCTAATGAAAATGAAGTTACAAAAGAAGAAGTTCAAAATGCAAATATAGTAATAGGAAGTCCTAAGGTGGACATGGTGAAAGGATCTCCTAATTTAAAATGGATGCAGCTAAATACAGCGGGAGCAGACCAATATATAAAAGAAGGAATTTTAAGTGAAGATGTGATTTTAACAAATTCTACAGGAGCTTATGGTCTAGCAGTTTCAGAACATATGCTTGCTATGCTTTTAGAATTATTAAAAAAATTACATATTTATAGAGACAATCAAAATAAAAGATTATGGAAAAGTGAAGGAAGAGTAAGATCTATACGAGGGTCTAAGGTACTGATAGTAGGACTTGGTGATATAGGATGCAATTTTGGGGAAATGATAAAAGCTTTAGGTGGATATACAATTGGTGTTAAACGTAGAGAAAGTGCTAAGCCAAGCTATATAGATGAGTTATACTTAAACGACAAGCTGGATGAATTACTACCACAGGCTGATATTGTAGCTCTTTGTTTACCATCAACAAAAGATACTCAAAAACTATTTGATGCACAAAGAATAGAAAAGATGAAAACAGGAAGTATCTTATTAAATATGGGAAGAGGAACATCTGTTGATACTGATGCTTTATGTGATGCTGTGGAAAGTGGGCATTTATATGGAGCTGGGCTAGATGTAGTTGATCCAGAGCCACTGCCAAGTGACCATAGAATTTGGGGATTGGAGAATGTTGTGATTACTCCTCATATTTCTGGGTGGTATAATTTAGCGGAGACTTATGAGAGGATTTTTGGTATTAGTTTGGATAATTTGGAGAGATTTTTGAAGGATGAAGAGCTGTTTAATGTTATAGATTTTAATACGGGGTATGTAAAATAAAAATTAAAATAAGTAAGAAAAAGACTTTTATTTGTGAAATTTTTGCTGTGTTGAAGGATTGTACTAGGAGGCATTGTAGTTATTATATAAAGAAAAGTATTTAATAATTATATTATCCACTGGTTTATTTGCATAAATCAGTGGTTTTTTAGTTTGATGGACATATAAATTAGAAAAAATAGTAAAAAGTTTGTGACATATTGAAAACAGGTACGTTTATAAAGTGAAAGGAGATTGATGATGAATGCAGATAGTATTGAAAAATTTTATAGATTATACTCCAAAGATGTTTATATTTATACCTTTTCTCTTTGTAAAAACCAACACTTAGCAGAAGATATCATGCAAGAAGCTTTTTTAAAAGGAATATTATCATTAGATGATAATCATGAAAATGTGAAAGCTTGGCTATTTATGGTATGTAGAAATTTGTGGATAGACTATGTAAGGAAAAATAATAAATTATCTAAAATTGATATTAATGAAATTGAAATAGAAGATTGCAGTAGTAATACTTTGAAAAAATTAATAACAAATGAAGAATCATTGAATTTATATAATAAAATTATAACCTTGCCTCAATCTATGAAAGAATCTCTAATTCTTTATTATTACCTAGAAGTACCACAAGAAAAAATAGCCCAAATCATGAATATATCTAATGGAGCAGTTAGGACTTTAATTTATAGAGCTAGAAAAAATCTAAGAATGAAAATGGAGGAATAAATATGAGCTTTAAAGACATTTATGAGAAATATATAAACAATGAAGCTAGTGAAGAGGAAATAAAGATTGTAGAAGAAGAAATAGAAAAAAATGAAATTATAAGTGAGCATTTATGTAATAAAATAGATGATAATTTATTTAATGTAAATAGCAATATAGATACCAGTCATTTAGATGAAAATCATGAGATAAAGAGTAGTGGTTATAATAAGAAAAACAATGAAGAGGATATTTTATTAAAAAATATAAATAGAAAGATAAGAAATAAGTTTTTGAAAGCAGTACTTGCATCAGTAGTAATTGTAATAAGTATTTTAGCTGTAGTTAAATATATTGTATCTCCCATGATGGATTCTAAATATTACAATCCATCTGCAGAAAGAGGCGATTTTTCAACACAGTTTTTAACTGATATATCTGTATTTACTGAACTTCATTTTCCAGGAGTTATAACTAGTTACACTAATGAGGAGTCATTAGGTTATGGAAAGTATAATGTTAAGATAACCCAAAGTAATACATTTAAAAATACTGAGACAACTTATGATGGAGTAATTAATAAAGGAAATTTAGAATATATTGAAAGTGATTTTTATAAATATCCTGTGATGAATGTATTTAAATATGGGGTTTATCCTTTTGACGATGCATTTGATGATGACAGGTTACAATTAGAAGAACTAAAACAATTACCAAGTACATCTCAGGTAAGTGCATATATTTCATTTAACAAAGATATAGATATGAATGAAATTTCAAAAATGATTAAGGAGTATGATGATTTATATTTCAGTTGGGTGGGAATTAGAACTTGTGATAAAAATACTCAACAACTTCCTCAAATGGGATTTGAAAGTAGTGGAAGTGGAATTATTTTAGAAGGATTTGAAAACAGTGAAGATTATCCTTATTTAGAACTTGCAAATATTGACAAAGCATATGATGCAGATGTTTATGAAACTCATTTCAAAAGCTTAGTAAAATATATGATAGATAGCAAGGATTTCATAGAACTTCAACATCCTAATGCACATACATTTACTTATGAAGATACATTTAAATATGTTGAAAAAAATGGTGTTAAGTCTTATGGTGTTCTAGTAAATGGAAGTAAGGAAAGTATACTGAAGTTAAGAGAAAATAAGTTTGTTTACAATTTAAATATTGATGATGTGAAAGCATCACGTTATTCACATTAATATCAAGTTATTGGAATAAATTGTCTATAATGCCAGGGGGTAAATTTGTTTTCCGGTAGTTTATGCACAAACTACCGGGCTTCAGTTGTTGATGGTTTATGTAAACAACTTGCTAGTATTATACTTGTCTGTAATATAATTAACCAGTTCAACTTCGCTTTCAATCTCACCTTTTATAGGATAGGTATTTTGAACTTTTTTAAATTCCTTTAATAATTTTTCTGCTTTCTCCAAATCTTTTTCTATTATTAAAGCATAAGCATACATCAATCTTTTTCTAGCTATGTAACAATTAGTTGCCTTTATGTAGGATTTTAATTCTTTAGTATATAGTTTATTTATTTTATCCTCATCTCTATTACCCATAATCTCAAGGAAAAGTAAATCACATTTTAATTCATTTTCATAGAGTTTTATTATTTTTGGTTCATAATTTAGTAGAAATTCACAACATTTTTTTGCTTTGTCAAAATCCATTATATCTGTATAGTAGTTATTTTCAAGACATTTAATACTAGTAATTAGTGGATTACTAAAATCTGAGTTCTCATCAAGTTCAAACCATTTTTTATCCATACCTTTAAACCTTATACCCTTACTTAAAAGCCCATTTACTTTTAGCTGAGTGTAAAAACAATATTTTGCCAAATCGTTTTTTCTTATGGATATTAAGTTATATCCATCATTGGTAACACCGCCTACTTTCATAGGAATTCCATTTAAAACAAAGGTGCACACACCACTTACAACCATGGCTAATAATATTGTATCCATATATTTAGTAGTTGGAGTTATTACATATATGTAGAAACAAAAAATAGATACTAAAAGATTTAAGATTACTCCACCTAAGTTATATAAAATATAGGGGCACTCTTTATAATTATCCATCTTAGGCATCATAAGACACTGTCCACCTGTTCCTGCTATTTTAAATTTCTTTATCAAAAATTTATTATTTTCTTTTACTAAAGTTAAGCACCCTACTCTAAAGGATACAAATTCAAAGTTTGATAGTAGTCCAAATATTAAGTGCCCACCCTCATGTAATATTATATGTATGAAAAGTGTTACTGCAAAAAGAGTAAGTATGATTACCAGTTCTAAAAAGGAATTTCCAAGGGGGATATTATTTTTCATACTGTATATCGCACCTGATATACCTAGAATAAGTCCAATGATTATTTGTAGTATCCATGGTAGTGATTTATTCCATAATTCTTTGATATTTGTTTTTTTCTCCATAAATCCTCCTGTATTTTGCATGATTTGATAAGTATATTGTAACATAATAAGTGTTTGAAAAATTAAATATATATTGTGAGATAGAGAAAATGTTAGCAAGTTAAGTCATTAGAATTCTTTGAATATGATGCATGGGGGTGTGGTTGTTAACGATTTATGTCAATAACTTATAAGGTTCATTCTCATAAGTTCATAAGAACATTGTTAGCCAGAGTTATTTAGAAAAGTCACAGGTGCAACATCTTTTAGAATATTCTAAGATTTATACTACTTTGCAATATGCTATGGTAAATCATAATAATGTGAAGAATTTCTATAATAAGAAAATTTTAATGGATGATATATTCAATGATTGATCTGGTAGGATTTGATAATTTTTTAGAAGTATGTAAATTATAAGGAGGCAAAAGTGTTTATATACCGGTTTACAAAAAAGTGATCATGGGAAATCGAAATAGAGAAATTTCTAGATTATATAACGGTAAAAATATAGATAATCTAAGAAATAGATATAATATGGCCTCTCAACAAGTAAAGAGTGCGATGAAAAGAGAAGGAGTTATTTAAACGGCTGTAAACATACATCATTAGAAAATAGTAAATCCAATGTATTGACATGTATCGGATAAATATGATCAGACTTATGAAGCTTGACACTGTATATCAAGTTCTAATCAACTATAAAGGCTTCTTTTATTTATTAAAACTATTTAATATGTATTTTATTGATAAACATGATAATATCTGATACTATTATTATTGAAATAAAGCCATGAAGGTTTTGAACACAGGAAAATTTGTGTTAAACCTGCATGGCTTTTTTGCATATAAATATAAATTAAAGAGTTAACTATAAAATGAGGTTGAGAATATGATTATAAAAACATATCCATTTACTGCCGTTATAGGTCAAGAAAAAATGAAAAAAGCATTGCTTTTAAATATTGTGAATCCTAAAATAGGTGGCGTATTAATAAATGGAGAAAAAGGAACTGCAAAATCCACAATAGTAAGGTCACTTGGAAATATTATGAATGGAGAAAATAATGTTATTAACGTTCCATTATCAGTTACGGAAGATAGATTATTAGGATCCATAGATTTAGAAAAAACAATACAAAATGGAGAAGTTTATATAGAAGAAGGATTATTAAAAAGTGCTAATAAGAAAATTCTTTATATAGATGAAGTTAATTTATTACAAGATAATATTGTAGATACGTTATTAGATGTATGTGAAAGCAAAATTAATATTATAGAAAGAGAAGGAATCTCTTATTCACATGAAAGTGATTTTATTTTAGTGGGAACGATGAATAATGAAGAAGGACAACTTAGATCACAATTCTTAGATAGATTTGGTTTGTATGTAAATGTAACATCTAGTAAAGATGTCAATGAGAGAGTTTCCATATTAAAATTACTAGAAGAATACGAAATGAGTCCTACTGATTTTATAAAGAAATATATTAAAGAAGAAATAAAGTTAAAAAATCGAATAGACAATGCAAAACTTATATTACCTAAAATAAAAATAAGTGATGAACAGTTACAGGAAATGATAAATTATTGTCTTGACTATAATATTCAAGGTCATAGAGGTGATTTAGTAATAAAAGAAACAGCACTTGCAATAGCAGCATTAGATCAAAGATATTACATAAATAGTGAAGATATAAGAGAAGCCAGTGAGTTAGCTCTTATGCATAGAATGAAAAATAAAAATGAAGATGACAATAAAGATAATAACAACTCAAATGACAATAATCAAGAACAAAACAATTCTAATCAAAATAATAAAGACAAAGATAAAAATAAAAATGAAAATAAACAAAATAAAGATAAATCTAATTCTAAGCATAGCCAAGAAAATAATACAAATGATAGAAGTGATTCCATGCAGTCAAAGGTTTTTGCTATAGGCGAAGATTTTAAAATAAGAACATTTTCTCATAAAAATGATAGAACTTATAGAAATGGTCAAGGAAAAAGGACTAGAACAAAAACTAATAGTAAAAGTGGTAGATATATATATCCAACCATGCAAAGAAAAAACAATGACTTTGCACTAGATGCCACAATAAGAGCAGCTGCACCTTATCAAAAATATAGAGACAAAAAAAATTTAGCAATAAGTATAGAAAATGAAGATATTAGAGAGAAGGTAAGACAAAAGAAAGTATCAAATTTAATAGTATTTGTAGTAGATGCAAGTGGTTCTATGGGTGCCAATCAAAGGATGATAGAAACAAAGGGAGCTATATTATCATTATTAAAAGATTCTTATGTAAAAAGAGATAAAATTGCTTTAGTTTCTTTTAGAAAAGATAAAGGTGAAGTAGTATTACCACCAACTACAAGTGTTGAAAGAGGATATAAGTTATTAGAAACTATGGAAACAGGAGGAAAAACACCATTAAACAGTGGTATTTCTAAGGGATATGAAATTATTAAAAGAGAACTTAGAAAAAATCCTAATATACTTCCAATGATGATAATAATAAGTGATGGGAAAGGAAACGTGTCCTTAGATAAAAATTCGAAACCAAAAGAAGAGCTAATGCAAATTGCTAAATCAGTTAAGGAACAAAAAAAGATTAACTCTATGGTAATAGATATAGAAAAAAAGGGTCTTATGAGTTTTGGAATAGCTAAAGAATTAGCTAAGAATTTGGATGCTCAGTATATAAAAATAGATGATTTAAAAAGTGAATTAATAGTAAATAGCATTAACAATTTCAGGGGGGAATAAAAAATGTCAAAAAAATCATATCCATTTTCAGCAATAATAGGACAAGAGTCTATGAAAAAAGGTTTAATATTAAATATAATAAATCCTAAAATCTCTGGTATATTAGTATTTGGAGAAAAGGGAACGGCAAAATCAACAGCAGTTAGGGCTATTGCAAACCTTTTACCAGAGATAGAAGTTGTAAAAGGATGTAAATTTAATTGCAACCCGCATGATGTAAGTACTATGTGTAGTGAATGTTTAAAAAAAGTAAATGAAGGAAATAAGTTAGAAATTATAAAACAAAAAATGAAGGTAATAGATTTACCTGTGTCGGCAACAGAAGATAGGGTTGTTGGTTCATTAGATATAGAAGAAGCTATAAAAACTGGAACTAAAAAATTTGAAAGCGGAGTACTTGCGCAAGCTAATAGAGGGATTTTATATGTTGATGAAATTAACTTGCTTGATGACCATATAGTTGATTTACTATTGGACAGTGCAGCTATGGGTGTAAATACAGTTGAGAGAGAGGGAATATCTTTTTCTCATCCATCAAATTTCATATTAGTTGGAACTATGAATCCAGAAGAAGGAGAATTAAGACCTCAATTATTAGATAGATTTGGATTTAGTGTTGAGATAAAAGGTATAAAAGATCCTCAAAAGCGTGTTGAAATAGTTAAATATAGATCGCATTTTGAAGAGAATCCAGATGAATTCATAAAAAAATGGGAGATAGAAGAGCAATTACTAAGAGATAAAATAGAAAATGCCAGAACTTTAGTTAAAGATGTTACTATAAGTGATGAAATGTTATTATTGAATGCTAATCTTTCAATAGCACTTGATATAGATGGCCATAGAGGCGATTTAACACTTATGAAAGCATCAAAAGCAATGGCAGCATTTAATAATAAGCTAGAAGTAGAAAGAGAAGATATAGAAGAAGTAGCACATATGGTACTTTTACATAGAATGAGAAGTTTACCATTTGAAACAACAAAGAAACTAGATGAAAATAAAATAAGAGAAATTATAGACTCTTTTATGGCTGTGGAGGTATAGTATGAAAAATATTGTAGCTATTATGTGGCATGGCTCTTATAATATATTATCAAAGTTAAAGCCAAGGCTAAATGAATATACAAATTTAAAAATATATTCATCTAGATTATTAGATGAAGAAAAACAGGATATAGATGAGCTAATAAAAGATATTGAAACTTGTGATGCATTAATTTTGAATAAGACCTCTACAGATAGTATCTGGGATGAAATAGATAACATTATAGATAATATGGATAACACTAAAGTTTATATAGGAGGAGAATCTAGTTTATTTATAAATAATGAAAAAGGACTAGAAATATCAAGCAAATGCAACACATACATAACTTATAGTGGAGAAGAAAACTGGATAAATATGATTAAGTACATATTATGTGATGTGCTTAATGAGAAAATAACATATAAAGAGCCTATTGAAATTCCATGGGATGGAATATATCATTGTGACACTAATGAAATATTTGCATCTACAAAAGATTATTTAAAATATAAAAAGCAAAGTAACAAAGGTACCATAGGACTAATAACTTCTAGGGGGTACTGGGTAAATAAAAACATAGAAATAGAAAAAAAACTTATAAAAGCGATAGAAGATAAAGGATACAGTGTTATTCCTATTTTCACATATACTTTAAGAAATGAGGAAATAGGTGCAAAAGGAACAGCCAATGCCGTTAGAACATTTTTCATAGATGAAGATAATAAGCCTATAGTAGATGCAGTAATAAAGATGACTAGTTTCTCTTTAGATTCTGACTCCAAAAACTACACGAACTTAGATAATGCTAATAAAACTGATATATTAATAACCTTAAACTGTCCTATTTTTCAACCTATTACTTCATCATATATGACAGCTAAAGAATGGGAAGATGACAGGGATGGAACTATAAAAGATATTGCATGGAGCGTTGCACTTCCAGAATTAGAAGGTGTTATAGAACCAATATTTATTGGAGCATTAGATAATAATGACAATGTGGAAAGTAGAGTAGCTATAAGCGATAGGTGTGAAAAACTGATAAATAGAGTTATTAAATATGTAAATTTGCACAAAAAGCCTAATAGTGAAAAGAAAGTAGTATTTTTACTTAACAATAATCCTTGCGCCTCACTAGAAGCTTCAATAGGAGGAGGAGCAAACTTAGATACCTTAGAAAGTGTATCAAGAGTATTATCAAAAATGAAAGAATTAGGATATGATTTAGAAGATATTCCAAAGGATGGTAAAGAATTAGTAGATACTATAATGAACAAAAAAGCTATCTCTGAATTTAGATGGACAACGGTAGAGGAGATAATTAAAAAAGGAGGAGCATTAGACTTAATTGAAAAAGGTGAGTATATAGAATGGTTTAATAAACTAAGTAAAGAAGTTAAAGAAAATATGATAGAAAATTGGGGTAATCCTCCAGGAGAAACTATAGAAGGAGTATCTCCTTCTATGATATATAAAGATAAAATAGTAGTAACAGGAGTAAATTACAAAAATGCTTTAGTATGTGTACAACCAAAGAGGGGATGTGCTGGATCTAAGTGCGATGGAGCTGTTTGCAAGATACTTCATGATCCACATACACCACCTACACATCAATACTTAGCTACATATAGATACTTTGAAGAAAAATATAAGGCAGATGTTATTATTCATGTTGGAACTCATGGTAATTTAGAGTTTTTACCAGGTAAAGGAGTAGGCTTATCTCAAAATTGTTATCCAGATATATGTATAGGAAACTTACCTAATTTATATATTTATAATGCTGATAATCCTCCAGAAGGTACTATTGCAAAAAGAAGATCATATGCAACAATAATAGATCATATGCAAACTTTAATGACTCAAGGCGAGCTTTATGATGAGTTAATAGAGTTGGAAAATTTATTAGAACAATATGAAAAGGTTAAAGTAAGTGACAAAACTCAAGCACATTTATTACAACATTTGATAGTTGAGGAAATAAAGAAAGCAAATCTAGAAACTCAAATAGATATAAGTGATCATCATAACAAAATAGAAAAAATATTAGAAGAGTGCCATAAAGTACTATCTTTAATTAAAAATACTCAAATACAAGATGGGCAACATATTTTAGGAGAAACACCTGAAGGAGACAGATTAGTTGAATTAATTAATTCAATAATAAGATTCGAAGGGTTAGATAAAGAGTCTTTAAGAAATAAAATAGCATCATTAATTGGATTAAACCTAAAGGATTTACTGGATAACAAAGAAAAAATAAATGATTTATATCAAATCTCTAATGGAAACTTGTTGTTTGAGTTAGATATACTAAGCAAAGAAGTAATAAACTTATATATTAAAGATAAAAGTTTAATAGATAATATAGATATCTTAGATC
>NZ_JANKBY010000065.1:0-14258 GCF_024621905.1 Terrisporobacter muris | reverse complement strand
TACACTTTTCATGTCTTTTAGAAGTGTTGGCGTGACATAGAATCCATTTTGAGCCAAATTAATAGCAGGTGTCATAACTTCTTCTAATGTAAGATTTCCCGATCCATACTTTTCGAAAGCATATATTTCCAATTGAAAATGAGCAGGATTTGCAACGCTTCTATGATTTTATGATTCATTTTGAAAAAAACACAAATGTTAAGTTTATAGAAAATAGTAATTATAATGAAGCTACAAGAGATGTAAATAATAATAAGGCAATTTGTTTTATTGATATTTATGATAATGATATTAATTATTTCAGAAATGAAAAAAAAGAAAGTACAGAAAGTAAAGTATTTAGAAATTTATATGAGCAATATATGAAAAAATATACATTTTTACAGTCAATCTACAAATCAAATCCACAACAAATAAAAAATGTCCTGGATTATGAAATAAAAATATTTTTAATAAATGAAGGTATAAATGCAAAAGAAGTAAACTCTTTTACTTATTACACCTTTGCCATACTGGTGCTAATAATTTTATACATATCCAGTCTTACTTCCACGGCCATGTATAAGGAGAGATTCTTACATACAATGACAAGACTTAAAGTTTCAAACACAAAAAAAATCAATATATTATTGTCGAAAATAGCATTAGGAATAATTGTAGGAGTGCTACAAATAATTATAGTTTACATAAGTAGTACTAAGTTTTTAAAGGTAAATTGGGGAGAAAATTTACCATATATTTTCATGGTATTAATGAGTCTTGTAGTTTTTAGCTCCGTACTTGGAATATTTATGTCCATGATTTTTTCAGATCAAAAAACTGCTTATACAGTCAACAATATATTAATTATAATCATGGGATTTTTAGGTGGTTCTTATGTACCTATGTGTTTAATAAAATCAGTAAGAGTAACTAGTTTTCTTGCACAAATTATGCCAAGCTATTGGGCAAATATATCTTTACTTGGTTTATCTTATAATGTGCAAACAAAATATTATATTATTTCAATATGTATATCCTTAGGTTTATCAGTTTTAATGTTAATCATAGGAAATTTAATATCAAAACTAAAGGTAGGTGGAAGTTTTGATTAGATTAATAATAAACACTATGAAGGTATTGATGAAAAAGAAAAGCTACATAATAGTTGGAATTATTATACCTGCCTTTATAATAGTATTTTTTAGTTTCGAGTTTGGAGGAGAGTACAAATTTAAGGTGGGAGTAATAGATAATGATAACTCCTATACATCAAAGGAAATAATAAAAACTATTGATGATTTAGAAGATATTGAAAGTGTAGAAATAAAAGCTGAGGATTATAAAATTTTATTGATAACCGAGCAGATCCAGATGGCTATAATTATAGATGATGATTTTCAAAATAAGCTACTAAGTTCAGAAGAAAATGAAATAAAGATAAAATCTATTAATGAAAGTGATGTTAAATCAGTAGTTAAAACTATGGTAGAGTTGAAGTGTGAAGACTTATCTATGATTGCAAAAATGAGTAACAAAGATATAAATAAATTCAAAGAAATAAACCAGGATTATAATGACAAAACTACGAGACTTAGTTTAAATGATGTGGATGAAGAAAGACCAAAAATAGAAAATTCATTGGGATTAATCATATTTGTTATATTTATTGTTGGAGGAAATATTGCTAATTTTTTAATTGAAGATGAGGAAAATAAAACAAAAACAAGAATACTTAGTTCGGGAATAAGTAAATGGAAATATTATCTTTCGTTGGTTTTTGTTTTTTATATAATGTCATCTATAACAATTTTAATTTACTATGTATTGTCAAAAATTTTTAGAATAGATTTTGGAATGGAAAATACCTTGAATTTTTTAATTGTTATGCTACTTCTAAATCTTGTTGCTCTAAGTTTTAATTTATGTATAGTTACTTTTACTAGGAGTAGATATACCTCTGGCATAGTGAATGTACTTATAATGGTTCCTTGCTGTATGTTAAGTGGAGTGTTTTGGGATTTTCATATAATGCCAGGAAAATTACAAACGATAGGTCAATTTATGCCAACCAGATGGGTTTATATTTGTATCGAAAATCTACAAAGAACTAATAGCTTAACTAGTATAAACATATATTTAAGTGCAATGGTTATTTTATCAATTATATTTTTTGTTATAAGTTTTATTAAATTAAAAGTAAATAGAGAAGTTTAGTATTTTATAATAAAGAAAAAGGTTGGACTAAATAGTAGTTCAACCTTGAATTTTGACTAATTTTCTTTGTTGTCAGAGTCTAATGTAAAGTACAATCCTTTAGTAACTACATGAAACTTATTATCTAAGAAATTACAAAGAGTTTGAATAATGCCCAAAGTATCTGCGTTTACAACACCAACTATTCTTTGTTGTATAAGTAGTTCATAGTAACTATTATCTACATCTTTTATTGGAAAAAGAGCATTGGGAGCATCTACGTAAGCTTCCACGCCAGGAAGAACCTTACCTTCATCATCATAAGCCAATTGGAGATAATCTTTTGGTCTAGTTGCAAGATTAATAGAGTATTTCTTTTCACCACAATTAACATGAACTTTATAATTATCCTTAAATTTTGCACTGCAAGAATTATTTTTTGAAATATCATTTTGGTTAAAAATTTCTCTAATTTCATTTTTATCAAATTTATAAATTACTCCAATTTCAAATCCTCCAGAACCACCAAAGCTACCTCTTACCATAATCTCATCTTTACCATCATTCGTGAAATCTCCGCAAAACAGTTGCATATCATAACCTGAATAAGGTAATTGTATTTTAACTGGGTATCCAACATCAGGCTTCACAACTAATTCAAGGTTTTGACTATAGGAGCTATTTTCATAAGGAAAAACTCCTACTAAAATGGCTTTATCTTGGGAGTGTTTATCAACTATATTTGCAGAGACACTATCCACAACAACTTTATTATTAGAATCAGACATAATAATCCCCCATTTACATTAAATTTATATCTTCTTTTAACTTATGAAGTTAAATTGTGTTATGTTAATATTATTAATAATATTTAAAAGGGGTGATGAAAATGACAGATAGAAATTTAACGTTAAGAGTGTTGGATAAAACTTATGCAGTATGCTCGCTGAGTAAAGGTGAGGAAATTCCAGTATGGGCATTAAGTGGAGATTTTTTATCAATAACAAAAACAGAAGAGGAGTTATCGATAGTTTGTGAAGAAAAAAATGTAACACAAGGTATAAAATATGAAGGCAATTGGAGAATATTAAAAATAGAAGGACCACTAGGTTTTTCATTAGTAGGGATACTTGCTAAAATTGCCAATATTATGTCTGAAAATAATATATCTATATTTGCCATATCAACTTATGATACAGATTACATATTTATAAAACAGGGTAATATTAATAAATCAGTTGAGGTATTGAAAAAAGAAAATTATAATGTTATTTAATCAAGCTAATTAGGAGATGAGACAATTGAGAAAAGATAGAGTAAGGATATTATATAAAAATAATTTTGAAAGAATAGTAGAAGAAAGTAACGTCAGAAACTTTAGTGCTTTAATAGGTTGGATGGAAGATTTTAATGAAGGTAATCAAGTACCAACATTAGTTTTATTTGGTAGAGACTTGGGAAGTAATTTCTCTATTAATAAAAGTAATGTTAAAGAAATTGAATTTATGGATTAATATAAAAAAGGAATTGCAAATGATTTTGCAATTCCTTTTTTTATTGTAAGGAAATTAGCATTAAATTTTGTTTTAAAAGTTATAATGAAAATGTTTAATTAGTTTTGTTTCGTAGTATTTTATATGGTTTGTTGATAAAATATAAAATTTAATCTATTAAAATGGAGAAACAGATGTATCAGAAGAGAAGGAAAAATTTTATTTTTAAAAGATTATTGACATTTGGATGCAAACTGTTATATTCTGTATATGAATGATATACACAGAATATAACGGAGAGGATAAAATATGGATATAATAGTTTCAGATTCATCGCCAATAGCTCTTTATGAGCAAATAAAAAATCAAATTATATCTCAGATTGTTTCTAAAAATTTATTACCTGGACAACCCTTGCCATCAATTAGGACTTTAGCAAGAGAGATTAAGGTAAGTATAATCACTGTAAAAAAGTCCTATGAGATTTTAGAAAGTGAAGGATATATAGAGACCGTTCCATCAAAAGGTAGCTTTGTTTCAGCAAAGAATACAGAAAAAATGAGACAACTAGCCATATATGAATGGGAGAATAAATTAGAAGAAATAGTGAAGAGAGCAAAAGAATTAGATATATCCTTGGATGAGGCAATGGAAATTTTTAAAGAATTATATAATCTAACAGATTAAGTGGGGGACATTATGAATGCAGTAGAAATTAAAAATTTAGAAAAATCTATGGGTGATTTTAAATTACATATAGATAGTTTAGAGATAAAAGAAGGATTTGTCACTGGCATTATAGGGACAAATGGAGCAGGTAAAACAACCTTAATGAAATTAATAATGAATATACTAAACCAAGATTATGGTAAAATAAAAATTTTTGGTGAAGACTTTGACAAAAATAAAAAACATATTAAGGAATTAATAGGATATTTAGGGCATGAAACTTTATATCCAGTAGATTTCACACTAGAAGATATAAAATCAAGCATAAGTATATTTTATAAAAACTGGGATGAAAAATTATTTAGAGATTATATTGAAGATTTTAACTTAAATTTACAAGAAAAATATAAAAATCTATCAAAAGGACAAAAAGTTAAGTTTGATTTAGCTATGATTTTATCTTATCATCCCAAATTAATAATTTTAGATGAGCCTACAGCAAATTTAGATCCTATATTTAGAGGGGAGTTTTTACAAGTTCTTCAATTACAAATGGAAAAAGATTTGTCTACACTTATTTATTGTACTCATATAACTAGTGATTTAGATAAAATAGGAGACTATTTTATAGCAATGGATAAAGGCAAAATCATTTTTAATGAAGATATCGAAAATATAAGGAATAACTATGTAATTGTAAAAGGAAGAAAAGAATTATTAAATGAAGAGACAGAGGAAGTATTCCAATATGTAACAGAAAATGAATTTGGATTTAGAGGTATTTCAAATAATAAAATAGAAGTTCAAGATGTATTTGGGGAAGAAGTTTTATACGAAAGACCTAAAATGGAAGATATATTAATACTTAGTAAGGGGAAGAGGTAATGACTGATATAAAGAAATTATTGAAATTCGATTTGAAATTTTTAAAAGGTTATTATAAGTCGTACATATTTATAGCTTTATTTATGCTATTTGTTTTTGGAAATATGGTATTTAATATGGGAGCTTTAATATTAGTTTTCTATTACAGTTTGGATACTGATGAGAACTATAAAAAAGTTAATAGTTTAGTACAAACTCTTCCTATAAATAATAAAGAGTATATTTCTTATAAATATATTTCCTCATTTATGCAGCTAATATTAATATTAATAATGTTTTTAATTGCAACTATTTTAATATTAATATCAGAAAAGATTTCTACTTTAAATTCAGACATATTTTTACTGTCTTGGGTAAGCAATCATATTATAAAAGGAAATGGAATTCAAGCAAATTATTTTATAAGATTTGTAACAGAATTATTTATGGCAATAGTTACTATTTGTGTAATTATTCCTACCAAATATAATAAAAGTAAAAAGCAAAGAGTATTAACATGGCTCATATTACTATTTGTAAATAGTATGGTAGGAACTTGTTTAACAAAAGATTATACATGGGTAATATTTGATATTTTAAGTAAATTTAATGAAATATTTATAGTTCTATTAGAGATTGTTTTAAGTCATTTCTTTATTAAAATATCTTTTAATAAATCTTTACAATTATATACTAAATCTGAAATTATATAAATGAAAATATAATAAGTATTGAAAGGGTTATAACAAAATAAAAGAATTGTTATAGCCTTTTTATATTTGTAGAAAAATAAATTTAACAACCTCTTAAACCTACAAACATAAAATATAACATAAGACAAAATTAGTTATACAGGGAGGTGGCTGTATGAACTTATATGAAGAAGCTTCTTCCATAGTTAAAAGACTATCTTTAGAAGAAAAGTGTAAATTTTGTTGTGGGATAGATTTCTGGGAAACCTTTGGTATAGAGAAATTTAATATTCCATCCATTATGCTATGTGATGGTCCTCATGGTCTTCGTAAAGAGGACCCAGAGAATTTTATGCTTATTAGTACTAAAGTTGTAAAATCTACATGTTTTCCAACAGCCACGGCTTTGGCTTCTACCTTTGATGAAAAATTAATAAATAGAATGGGGAAGGCATTAGGTGAGGAGTGTAGGAAAGAAGATGTGGCAGTACTTTTAAGTCCAGGAATTAATATAAAAAGACTACCTATTTGTGGGCGAAACTTTGAATATTTTAGTGAAGATCCTTACCTAAGTGGTAAAATGGGGGCAGCACTAATTAAAGGAATACAAAGTAAAGGTGTTGCAGCTTGTATAAAGCATTTTGCAGCAAATAACCAAGAAAAATATCGTATGACTGTTAATTCCATTATTGATGAAAGGGCACTTAGGGAAATATATTTGAAGGGATTTGAAATTGCCATAAAAGAATCTAATCCTTGGTCAGTAATGATGGCATATAACAAATTAAATGGTCATTATTGCAGCGAAAATAAATATTTGATTCAAAGTGTACTTAGGAATGAATGGAATTACAAAGGATGTATTACTAGTGACTGGGGAGGAGTTAATAACATTATTTCCAGTATAAATAATGGGTTAAATATAGAGATGCCAGGATACAAAGATGATTACTATAAAGTTTTACAAAATGCTGTAAAAAATAATGATATCAATGAAGAAATATTGAATAAGTCTGTTTCAAGAGTTATTGAACTAATTTTAAAATATAAGGAAGGTAAAAAAATACCTTATAAATGTAATTTTCAAGAGCATATTAATTTAGCAGAAGAAATAGCTGAAAGTAGTGCAGTATTATTGAAAAATGATGATAATATTCTCCCGGGAAATAAGTTACAAAATATTGGAATAATAGGAAGGCTTGCAAAAGAACCTGTATATCAAGGCTTGGGTAGTTCCAATGTTAATCCTAATACGATAGATAATGCATATGATGCATTTATAAATAATAACTGTAATATCCATTATGCAGACGGATATTCTTTAAAAAATGATGAAATTGATGAATTATTGGTAAAAGAATCTATAGAAATAGCAAAAAATAAGGATATAGTTTATTTATTTGTAGGACTGCCCAAATATTATGAAGCAGAAGGTTATGATCGTAAAAATCTAAAGTTGCCTAATTCACATAATAACTTAGTTTATGAAATTAGTAAAATCAATAAAAATCTAGTAGTAATATTACAAGGCGGATCTGTTATGGAGATGCCGTGGAGTCATATACCAAAGGCCATATTATTAACTCATTTAAGTGGATGTAGAGGAGGTAATGCCACAGTAAACTTACTATTAGGAAAGAAAAATCCTTCAGGAAAGCTAAGTGAAACTTATGCAAATAAACTAGAAGATTACCCTTCAATGAGGTTTTATCCTGGAGATAAAGATAACTTAGAATATAGAGAAAGTATATTTGTTGGATATAGATATTTTGATAGTACTAAAATTAAAGTTAAATATCCTTTTGGTTTTGGCCTTTCTTATACAACTTTTCAATATAGTAATATGAAAGTACGATATAATAATAAAAATAATATAGAAGTATCTATAACTATCACCAATAGTGGAAATATGGAAGGAAAAGAAGTCATTCAACTTTATATTTCATGTTTAAATTCAAAACTATTTAGAGCAAAACAAGAATTAAAAGGATTTAAAAAAATAAATTTGATGCCTAAGGAAAGTAAAGAAGTAACATTTATCTTAGATGAAGATTGTTTTACTTATTATAATATTCAAACAAATAAGTTTGAAGTAGAAGAAGGACAATATGCTATAAATATTGGTTCATCATGTAGAGATATTAAATATTCCACTGTAATAAATAAAAAGGGAAGTAATGTAAAAACACCAGATTACAAAGGAAAATCACCAGTTTATTATGAGTTATATAAAAAAGAACTGAATCCAAGTAAGTTAGAATTTGAAAATATATATGGCAAAGAATTACCAATAGCTACAAATCCGCCTTATCCATTTACTATGAACTCTACTATAAACGATATTAAAAATGCTTATGGTGGTAATTTGATTATATCAGCCATAAATAAAAAGGCATATAAGGTTATAAATGGGGACAAATTAATGGAAATTACAGTAAGAGAATCATTAAATGACCAACCTTTCAGGTTAATGGTTATGGCAACTAGAGGAGCTATAAGTCGAAAATCAGTACTAGGATTTGTAGATTTGCTAAATAAACATTATGTTAAAGGTTTATTACAAATTTTAAGAAATACAAAACGACTTTAAAAGAATAGAAGGCATTTTTATTGGATAAATTATAAATAAAATATCATCAAGGAGAATCATATTATGGATAACAATAAAAATAGAATGAAAGACAGACCAAAATCAAATCCAGAACTTAGAAAAATGTATTCTGAGCATGGTGCTGATATTGGAATAGAGAATGGACAGAAAATTGGTGCAAGAGATTGTGGTACAAATAAAACTAAAACAGAAAAACTTTATCATAAAGCAAAGAAAAAAGATTAACATAAAAAAATCGTATCAAATTTAAATTGATACGATTTTTTTATGTTAAATAGTTATAAAGTAAAATATTAGTAAATATGTCTGATTTATTCACTTTTAGGGAGAAAAAGTCATATAAAAGTATATGAAGAAACAATTTTATTGTCTAACTTAAGGTCTAGATGATAAATAAAGTATTCATTATATTTACATGCAATTATTAAGGAGGAATTTACTTGAGTATTGACTTAAATGAAAAAGTAAGTGGAAAGTATTGGGTAAGAAAGATTATTAATGATAATAAAGGTTCTATTTTAAATAAAAGAATAGTTAATAGAGATACAAGAATTGAATATATAGAGTGGTTATCACCTATAGAAGGTGAGAATTATCGAGAGTATATGCTAAATTCACCGTATCTATTAGAAAAACTAAATAATAATGGGTTTCCATTGAAAAAAGAAGATTTAAGTTTTTGGCCACAAAGAGAGCCTGTTTGGGATGGAATTGGATTGGCTACTATGAATGATTCACAAGAAAAAATGATAGTTTTAGTAGAAAATAAAAGTAGCATAAAAGAATTAAGAAGTAAGTTAGCATCTACTAATGAAAATAATAAAAGATTAATATTAGATTCAATGAGAGAGACTTATGATGAGTTAGGTGCTAAAGGTGACTTTAATAAATGGTTTGATACTTATTACCAAATAGCAAATAGATTTACATTTATGCACCAACTTATGAAAAAAGGATATAAAGTAAAGTTAGTTTTTCTAAATATTGTTGATGATCATATGTACAAAAACATATCTAAATCTCAATGGGTAGAAGAATATTGCAAAATGTTAAATGAATTTATGGGAGATAGATTTGTGCCAAGAGATGCACTAATTATTGATTTAAATGTACATGAAGATAAATAAAACATTAAAAGCGTATTGTTAATTCAATACGTTTTTTGTGTATTAATAGAGGGAAATACCGGAGATATAATGAATTTATTATAGAAATATATTTAAATAAGGAAGTGTTTTTATGTATAATGAAGAAATTCAAATAGTATTGGCTTATGATGAAATTGATACAATAAAGGACTTATTTACAGAATATAGAGATATGCTGGTAGAAACATACAAGTATGTGGAGGGTATTAGTTTTTGTTTTACAAGTTTTCAAAAAGAGTTAGATACTTTACAAGAAAAATATGCTCTACCAAAGGGAAAATTATATACGGCAAAGTATAAAGGCAAAGTCGCTGGATGTGTAGGGCTTAGACCATTAGATAATAATTATTGTGAAGTAAAAAGATTATATGTTAGAGATGAATTCAGAGGTTTAGGAATCGGTAAGCTACTTATGAAATCAGTAATTGAGGATGGAAAAAATTAAGTTATGATTTAATGGTACTAGATACTTTTTCATATTTAGAAAGAGCTGTAGATTTATATTATAAACTAGGATTTGAGGTGACAAAAAAATATTATGATAGCCCAATAAAAGATGTAATTTATCTAGGGTTGGATTTAAAAAATAAAGCTAACTAGAAAAATAGTATTGATTTCCAAAACGTATCTTGTAAAAAATATGAAAAAATCCAACTTTATCGTTGAAAAAGATTGACTATACCGTGTTAAAGGACTATCCTTTAAAAGTATTTGCATACAAAAAACATGGGAGGTCATTAAAATGATGGACAAAATGAAAAAAATATCACAGTCAGAGGTTTTTACCAGGCATACTACTTATTGCTGTGACAGCAATTTCAGTATTAATTGCAAATAGTAATTTTAAAGGAGTTTATGATGAAATTTTTCATCATATTAATTTAGTCGGGAATTTTAATTTACATGCAATAGTAAATGATTTTTTAATGGCAATATTCTTTTTATATGTTGGATTAGAGATAAAAAAAGAAATATTAGAAGGATCTTTATCAAGCTTTAAAAAGGCTTCTTTTCCTGTTATTGCATCACTTGGAGGAGTAATTGTTCCCGCAATAATTTTCATGATAATAAATAGAAATACTAAATATTTGCCAGGTGTGGGAGTAGCAATATCAACAGATATAGCCTTTGCAATTTGAATTTTTATGATATTTAAATCTAAGTTGAATTCAAATTTAAAAATATTTTTATTATCTTTAGCAGTTGTAGATGATTTAATTTCTATTTTAGCAATAGTATTTTTATATTCTGCAAAAATCAATATGAGAGCAATGTTGATCTCAGCTGCAATATTATTAATACTAATGACAATAAATAAAGTATTTAAGGTAGATAATGTATATGTATATTTATTTGTAGGTTTATTCTTATGGTATTTTGTGTATAGTAGTGGGATACATGCTACAATCAGTGGAGTATTGCTTGCAGCAACTATACCATCTAGAAAAACAAAAGGAGAAGAATCTACAGCAGATAGGTTAGAACATAGATTGGGGAAATTGAGTAACTTACTTATATTGCCTTTATTTGCTTTTGCAAATACATCAATAGCGCTTAATTTAAATGTTAATGTGACAGATGCTTCAAATTTAGTAATGGGAATAATGTGTGGTTTAGTTATTGGGAAACCACTTGGTGTTGTATCATTTAGTTTTATAGCAACTAAACTACATATTGCAGAGAAACCAGAAAAAGCTTCATGGATATCAATAACAGAAGTTGCATTACTTACAGGTATAGGATTTACAATGTCAATATTTGTTTCAGAATTAGCATTCTCTTATGATGAGAATGTGATTAATTTGGCTAAAATATCAATACTAACAGCTTCTATGACATCTGTAATATTTACACAAATAGCCTTATATCTAAAGCATAGTTTTGTAGGAGTAAAAATTAAATCTTTAATAGGACTAATGCGTGTAAAGTATTAATTTAAAATATATACTTAATAAAAAAACTACTCTAAAGTGAATAGATTAAGACAATAATAAAAGCTGAGTTTAATTAAAACTTAGCTTTTATTAAATTTCTATAAGTTTATTATTTCAATTTTTCCCCTAGAAACATGAATTTTTCCATCCTTTTCAAACCTTTTTAAAATACGGCTAATTACTTCTCTAGATGAGCCTAGTTCGTTAGCTATACTTTCATGGGTTATATAAAGAATGCTTGAATCTAGAAATCGACTTTGTTCTAATAAATAATTAGTGATTCTTTCATCTAAACTAAAGAATGTGGCTTGTTCAAGAACGTACATTACTTCTGATAATTTATCTTGTGTTAGATTTAAAAGATAATTCATAACTTGAAAATTAGATGAAGCTAGTTTCTTTAATAAAGAACTATCAATTATTATGGCTTCAGCTTTAGTTTGAGCTTCTAGATTTACATCGTAAGTTAAATTTGCAAAAGCACAAGATGCTGATAACATACAGACATCTCGGTCATATAATTTAAATAATGTAATTTGTCTTCCACTAGGTGCAGAAATAAATACTCTAAAATTACCTGAAAGAGTAAGTAAAAGACCTGTACAAGTTGAATTTTTAGAGTGAACAATCTCACCTTTTTCATATTTTGTAACAGAGCTTTTTGAGATTAATTCATTTTTTTCTTCTTCGCTTAAATTTTTAAAAAAAGGAAGAATTTCTTCAAAAACATATTCCTTATTAAACATTTTTCCTCCAATAAATTACTTTTTAAGAATTGATTTAGGAAGAAAATAACTTACTAACATAAATAATATACCTGTTAGAAATAATCCAATATATCCAACATTAAAAAGTGAAGGATAATTAGGAGATATTTTGAATAAAGTTAATTTTCCCAAATCAAATCCTGAAATTAGACCTAAATTATTTAAATATCCATAAGATAGTGTAAATGTAATGGCACCCACAAGTCCGCCTATAATGGCACTTAAGCCCTTTTTGAGATTGTTTGTTCCTGAAGCGCCTACACAAGTTCCTGGACAAGTTCCAGCATATCCAAAACCAAGGCCAAATATAATTCCACCAATAATTACACCTAAATTTAATGTTTTCACACTTAAATGACTAATCTTAAAGATTCCAATAGCATGAGCTATGGATAATAAAACACTTGCAAATCCTATGGCAAATAATATTACTTTAGCTAAGTGTAAATCTTCTAACCTAAGCATGGCAAGTAATTTTTTAGGATTTGTAGCTTGAACTTTATATAAAGCATATCCGAAAAATCCACCTAATAATATGGATAATAGTATTTTCATAATAATTCCTCCTTATTTTCTACTTGATTTTTTAGTGATAATAGCAGTTGGAATAGATACAGCAAAAACAACTCCAGCAAAAACATATCCACTAACACTTGACTGCATCATACCACTCATCATATGGCCGCTAGTACATCCACCAGCAAATCTAGCACCAAATAATAATAAAAAACCACCTAAGAAGAAAGGAAAGTATTTACCTAAAAATCCTTTATCTTCTAATGAACAATTTTCTTGAACTAAATCATCTTCATGTATTTCAGATTCATTAAATTCATTTTTCTTAGAAGTTTTATAAGCTATATAACTTCCAAGGGGAATAGCCAATACAAATACAAATCCATAATTTATGGGATTTATAATTTCCTCAGCTAAAGCGCCCTCGTTTTTATCTAAATAAGCATTTGTACTTTTGTATCCACTTTCTCGAGATGTGTCTTCAGCTATTAAATTTTTATCTACGGAATTATAAATAATTCCTGATAATACTGAAAATTGAGTAGAAACTCCTATGGGTTTTACTAATAATACTGATATAAAAAATGATAAACCTAAAATCATTGCCCCTTTAATCCATTTATTACTTCTCATATTGTCCTCCTAAAAATTTTGTCTTAGCTTATTTAATCATATTATGTCCATTCATTCAGTGATAAAGTTACAAAAAAAGACATTATCAAAATTGATAATGTCTTTTCATATGTATTATCTCCAGCATCTCTTACAAGCTCTATAGCCTTTTGATTTTGCTTGAGATTCTGTCATTTTTATTGCACCTTCCATATTATGTGCCTTAGCTGTTTTATGATAAATTTTAGAAGTTGATTTTCCTCCATTAGCATAAACATATTTAGAAGAAGAATTTGAGCTAGAAGAAGAACTAGATTTAACAGTTATAGTTTTTGACTTAGTAGTGTAACCACTTTTACTTATTTTAACAGTAATCTTAGTATTTTTCTTTTTCTTAGAAATTTTTATTGAGTAAGATCCAGAAGAAGATACAGTAGATTTACCTATTTGTTTTCCACTTACATATGCTTTAACTGTAGCGCCTTTAAGACCCTTGCCAGTTATTTTTGTAGATGAATTATATACTGAATTAACAGTAAAAGTTTTGAATGTTTTTTTCGAAGCCGCTTCTATAACACTTAAATTTCCTGAGTTAAAAGTGTTTAAAGTTGGTGTAATAGACATAGTAAACGCTATTACGAAAGACAAAGTTAATGATTTAAATATTTTTTTCATTATAAACCCCCATAATTATAATTAATGTTTTTATAAAAGAATTTTTATAAAGTTTTCTAGAAAATTATAACACTATAGAGAGGAAATTATCAATATTAGATC
>NZ_JANKBY010000064.1:0-14469 GCF_024621905.1 Terrisporobacter muris | reverse complement strand
AAAAGTTAAAGATATTATATGAGCTAGTAATTATAAAGGATTGAAGGATGTTGTGAAACTAATATAAGCTGTAATTAAATTTTAAAACTTACTATAATTATAAAATTAGGAAAACTTTTTCAAAAAAATAAGGTTTTCCCTTGAAAACGTTGTCGAAAAATGTTATTATGAATTCAAGAAAAAACACATGGGGGAAAAAGTATGAAAAATCTAGTAAACAAATGGAATAATATTAGTTTAGTAAAAAGAATCATTATCGGTTTAGTAATCGGTATAACGTTTGCATTAACAGTGCCAACGCAATTAGCACCAATCGCAATTTTAGGATCATTATTCGTAGGAGCTTTAAAAGCTGTAGCTCCAATATTAGTTTTCTTCTTAGTTATGGCTGCTATATGCCAACATAAAGAAGGAAAGAAAACAAACATAAAATCAATAGTAGGTCTATACTTAGTAGGTACATTAATAGCAGGTATAGTAGCTGTTGTGGGGAGTTTCTTATTCCCAGTAACATTAACTCTTACTGCTGGAGCTGAAGGTGTGGCGCCACCAAGTGGAGTTGGAGAAGTATTAAAAACTTTATTAATGAATGTAGTAGATAACCCAGTGCATGCAATAGCAAATGCTAACTATATAGGAGTATTAACTTGGGCTGTAGTATTTGGTTTAGCTCTTAAAAATGCTGCTAACTCAACTAAAGAAGTTATAGTAAATGTTTCTGATGCAATATCTCAAGCTGTAAGATGGGTAATAAACTTAGCACCATTCGGTATAATGGGGTTAGTATTTGATACTATAGCAACATCAGGTATAGAATCATTATTAAGCTATGGTAAATTAATAGGAGTATTATTAGGGTGTATGGCATTTGTTGCTTTAGTTGTTAACCCAATAATAGTATTTATGGCAACAAGAAAAAATCCATATCCATTAGTATTTAGATGTCTAAGAGAATCTGGACTTACAGCATTCTTCACAAGAAGTTCTGCTGCAAATATACCAGTAAACATGAAACTTTGTAAAGATTTAGGATTAGATGAGGATACTTATTCAGTATCTATACCTTTAGGAGCAACTATAAACATGGGTGGAGCTGCAATAACAATATCTGTTCTTGCTTTAGCTGCTGCTCATACATTAGGAATAAAAGTTGATATAGGAACTGCAATAATATTATCAGTATTATCGGCTGTATCTGCTTGTGGAGCATCAGGAGTAGCTGGAGGATCATTACTTCTAGTACCGCTTGCTTGTTCACTATTTGGTATACCAAACGAAATAGCGATGCAAGTAGTTGGTGTTGGATTCATAGTAGGGGTTATACAAGACTCTGCTGAAACTGCATTAAACTCTTCAACTGACGTTCTTTACACTGCAGTTGCAGAACTTGGAAAGAGAAGAAAAGAAGCTGAACAAAAAGCTGCTTAATAATTTTAATCTTAAATTAATAAAAATAATAGTATATAAAAAACCATATTGATAGTTAATTCAATATGGTTTTTATTTTTGGAGAAGTATTATGATTAAAATAAAATAACTTGTTATAGCTGTAAAATAAATATATAATGTTGAATTTGATAAAATACAGTGCTAAAATAAAGTTAAAATAAAATATTTGGGGGAGCTATTGCTGAGAATGAATTTTTAATTCTAAACCCGTTGAACCTGTTTGGATAATGCCGACGTAGGGAGATGAAATATTGTATATATTTTGTGTTAACATTTTATTGTTAATTACATTATTTATTAATTTTGATTAAAGGTCATACATTTATTGTACGACTTTTTATATTAAGAGAGTCTTTCTTATTTTGAGTAACTATAGCCAAAGTAAGGAAGATTTTTTTATTGCAAATAAATAAAATATTATAAGGTTAAAATGAAAGGGGAATAAAATGAATTACACAACACAGATGGATGCAGCAAGAAAGGGAATAATAACAGAAGAAATAAAAAGAGTAGCAATGTATGAAAATATGGAAGTTAAAGAATTGCTTGATTTAGTAGGACAGGGGAAGGTGGTAATACCAGCAAATAAAAATCATGCTTCTTTAAATCCTTATGGAATAGGAAAAAAACTAAAAACAAAAATTAATGTGAATTTAGGTACTTCTAAAGATTGTCTTGATACAGATATTGAGATGGAAAAGGTTATGAATGCAGTTAACCTAGGAGCTGAAGCGATAATGGATTTGAGTTCTTTTGGAGATACTCAAACATTTAGAAGAAAGTTAATAAAAGAGTGTCCAGCAATGATAGGTACAGTTCCTATATATGATGCAGTAGTTTATTATAACAAACCTTTAAAAAAGATAACTGCAAAAGAATGGCTAGATATTGTTAGAATGCATGCAGAAGATGGTGTAGATTTTATGACCCTTCATTGTGGAGTAAATAGACATACAGTAGAAAGATTTAAAAAATCTAATAGGCTTACTAACCTAGTATCTAGAGGCGGTTCTATTATATTTGCATGGATGGAGTTGACAGGCAATGAAAATCCTTTCTATGAATATTATGATGAAATACTAGATATTTGTGCAAAGTACGATGTAACTATAAGTTTAGGAGATGCTTGTAGACCAGGAAGTATAGCAGATGCAGGAGATGTATCTCAAATAGAAGAGCTGGTTACACTTGGAGAATTAACTACTCGTGCTTGGAAGAAAAATGTACAAGTAATGATAGAAGGTCCTGGTCATATGCCACTAAATCAAATAAAAGCTAACATGGAAATAGAAGAAACTGTTTGTAAAGGCGCACCTTTTTATGTTTTAGGTCCACTAGTTACTGATGTGGCACCAGGATACGATCATATAACGGCAGCTATAGGAGGCGCAATAGCAGCTACTTATGGGGCTTCATTTTTATGCTATGTAACTCCTGCAGAACATTTAAGACTACCTACTGTAGATGATGTAAAAGAAGGAATAATTGCATCTAAAATAGCAGCTCATGCAGCTGATATAGCAAAGGGTATTAAAGGTGCTACTGATTGGGACAATGAAATGAGTAAAGCAAGAAGGGATTTAGATTGGGAGAAGATGTTTGATTTGGCTATAGATAGTGAAAAAGCAAGAAGATATAGAGCAGAGTCTAAACCAGAGAATGAAGATACATGTACAATGTGTGGGAAAATGTGTGCAGTTAGAAATATTAATAAAATATTAAAAGGTGAAGATGTAGATATTATGGATTAAATAAAAAAGACCTTAGAATAGTTAATAAAACATATTCTAAGGTTTTTTTACTTTTATAAAGTATCACATAAGTTATCTTCTTTTTTATTATAAATATATCTTTTAAAATAAACTAATAATACTCCAGTGACTGGTACTGCTAATAGTATACCTAAAAATCCTGTATATTTTCCGGCGAATGTTACAGCAAATATTGTAAGTATTGGTGGGACACCAACTTGTTTTCCGACAAAATGAGGCTCCAATATAGCGCTCTCTAATTGTTGAACAACTATCATAACTACTAAAACTAAGATAGCTTTATCGATAGAGAAGAATAAGTTGGCAACAACAGCTATAACAGTACCTAGTATAGGTCCGAAGAAAGGAATCATATTAGTTATACCTGCGATTATTCCTATAAATATAGCATATTTTGAACCTACTAATGCAAGAACAATAGTGCATATAATTCCGTAAATAGTAGAATCCATAGCTTTTGCCATTATATATATTCCAATATTATTATCTAAGATATTAATAAACTCTTTAACTTTAAAGTAATGTTGTTTTAATATTTTTTTGAAAAATAAACTTACAACTTTAATATATTTTTCTTTTGATAAAAGTAGATAAACTGATATAACTAATCCAAGAACAATATTTATAGTGTAAGACACTATGGTACTCATCAAATTGATAATAAAATTACTTACAGTGGACGCTGTAAATGTTGATAATGGAACTAGAACTTTGGTAATAAAATCATTAATTTGACTTTTGATATTAGGGTTATTTATATCAAATTTAGAATGTGATGAAATATTATTAATTAAATTCTGGGCTTGATCTATACCATTTGGAATAGAAAGAACTAGTTCATCAATATTGGATTTTATAACTGGAATAATAAATAACCATGCAAATACTAATATAATTAATGCTACTCCATAAATAATTAAAATTGAAATTCCTCTTTTTAACTTAAACTTTTCCTCTAATTTTTTCATAGGTTGATTAAGCATATATGCTATTATAAAACCTATGAAAAATGGTGCAAGTAAATCGTTAAGTACTGTGAAATTACTACTAAAAAAACTAGCTATATGGCTGTAGTTTTTGAGTGCAAGTATTCCTATAAATATAATGCATATAGGTATTATATATCTTACAGACTTTATAAATTCTTCTTTAAATTTTTTCATATTAATCTCCTTCGTAAATAATTAAAAAGACCTTCAGAAAAACATTCATGAGTATGGAATGAATATTTTTCTGAAGGTCTTGCTAACAAGTTTTACCTTGCTAATCAACCGGGATATTATCCGTAATGACGGTTGATTATCACACATGTGAAAGCTACTCCCCTTCGGGAATTTATATTGTTAAGTAATATAATATAATAATTTATGTTTATAATCAAGCTTATTATTTATTTTATGAACTTTATTACAATAAAAGATATTTTTGTATAAAGACTACAAATTTTACAACTTTGAAACAACATAAATAAAAAAGCAAAACCTCTCGCGATTAATATAAGTGTATAAGAAAATTAATAACAGTGGAGGCTGGGCATGAAAAGAAAGTATAGACAAAGTAAAGATAAAGAAAAAAGAACATGAAAAAGTTATAAACTATATATGAACAAATGAAGAAGGTAAAGAATACACTTATGATGCTAAAAAAGTAGAAGAAAAAATAAATAAATTTGATTAATAGAAATGAGGCTATAAAAATTGATACTTATATTTAAAAAAATTTATTAGATATTGATATGGATATGGATAGTAAGAACTCTCAAGTTTATATCAATATCTACAGAGGTGGAATTAATAATGATGACTATAAATGAAATATAAGTTGGTATAAAAATGACTTGAGTGGTAACTGTGGTGTTAAAACAAATTATAGAGTTTGCACTTTTATTAATAAAAATGGTTATAACAATAAATTTATTATTATCATTGATTATAATGGAAAATTTATAACTAATTATAGACGTAATTCAAATAAGGAGGTCAGCTAATGAGAATATTAGTTGTTGAAGATGAATCGGTAATTAGAGATTTAATATCTATAAATTTATCTTTGGTATTATACGAAGTGTTTACAGTGGAATATGGATTAGAAGCTAAAGTAAATGATAAAGAGGTATACTTAACTTCAAAGGAATATGATTTATTAATATTATTTTTACAAAATAAAAATATGGCTCTATTTAGAGAACCGATTTTAGATAGAGTATGGGGATTTGAGTATGGTGGAGAAACTAGAACTGTAGATAGATATGTTCAACGAATTAGAGAAAAGTTAGATTTGAAAAATTCAATAAAAACTATATTTAAAGTAGGTTATAGATTAGAAAAATAAAAAAATTTCGTCTTAATATTGTAAAGAGAAAACAATATTGTATAGTTACAGCTGGATAATAAATTGATTTGACATGTTATTGATAGTGTAGGCAGGACCAAATTTTATAGCACACTAGATTTATTTAGTGTGTTATAAAGTTTGATTATTTTTGCGTAAAAATATATATAAAGGAAGATGTAGAGGTGGTTTACAAACTTGATTCACGTAAAAAAGAAGTGGTATAAATGTATATTAAACCATAGAATAATCCATTGGTTGGATATTCTATGGTTTTATTTTGAAGAAAAATAGAATTATCATTCAAAATGATTAGATTACGGAATTTTCAAACAAATGAAATTAAATGTTCGAAATGTAACATATATGAATGAAAACAATCTGTGTATGCAAAAGTATACGGGAAATAAAATGAAAATATTATAAAATGAAACATCTTAAATACTTAAAAAACTAAGGTTTGCGTATATGATAAGAAAAAATACTATTGATGATTAAAGAATATTATGCAAGTTTTAAAAAAAGTGTTGCAAAAAAAGAGGCTGTGAGATACAATTCATACTAAGGTGAATATGGTAAATATAGGTATGTTTTGATATGTGACATTGATTATGAATCATAATGGAGGTGGGATAATGAAATGTTTACCAGTTGGAGACTCAGCCTTATCTTTAGAATTTGGCGAAGAGATTAATTATGAAATTAATAATAAAATCAAAGTTTTTAATAAAAAAATTAAATCATTAAATATAGATGGAATAGTAGAAACAGTGCCATCATTTAAGGCGCTATTGATTTATTATGACCCGGCAAAATTATTTTTTAGTGAGGTAAAAGATATAATAACTAATCTACTTAAAACAATAGATGTAGAAGACAATGGAATAAGAAAGATTATAGAAATTCCAGTTTGTTATGATGAAGAATTTGGAGAAGATTTAGATTTTGTAAGTGAGTATACAAAATTATCAAAAGACGAAATTATTAAGTTACACAGTGCAAAAGAATACTTAATATATATGCTGGGATTTTTACCAGGGTTTGCATACTTAGGAGGGATGGATGAAAGTTTAGTTACACCAAGATTAAATAATCCGAGATTAAAATTAGAAGCAGGAGCTGTTGGAATTGGTGGAAAACAGACAGGGATTTATCCTTTAGCATCCCCAGGAGGATGGAGGATTATAGGTAGAACACCTCTAAAACCATATGATTTAAATAGAAATAATCCGATTTTATATGAGGCAGGAGATTATATAAAATTTAGGCCAATAGATAAAAAAGAATATTACAAAATAAAAGACTTGGTAGACAAGGGAATATATAAATGTAATGTGGTTGAAGGGAGTGCATAGAGTTGGGAATTAAAATACAACAATCTGGCCTATATACTTCTGTACAAGATTTTGGAAGAATAGGATATCAGGACTTGGGGTTTTCTGTATGCGGAGCTATGGACAAAAGGTCTTTAGCAATTGGAAACCTTTTAGTAGGCAATAAAGAAGATGAGGCTGGACTTGAAATAACTTTAATTGGACCAAAAATAAAATTTACTGAAGAAAATTTCATAGCTATAACTGGTGGAGATTTAAATCCAAAGTTAAATGGAAAAGAAGTATCAATGTACAAAGCTATATTTGTTAATAAAGATGACGTTTTGTCTTTTGAAAATGCAAAAACAGGAGCTAGAGCATATATAGCTTTTTGCGGAGGACTAGAGATTGAAAAAGTAATGGGTAGTAAATCAACGAATGTGAAGTGCTCTTTAGGTGGATATAAAGGAAGAACTTTAAAAGAAGGAGATTTTATTAAATTTTCTTCACCAAAGACTTATTTAACAAATTACTTATCTAGAAGATTAGATTTTAAGTTGAGGGAAGAACAAGAAATTGTTTTGAGGGTAATATTAGGGCCTCAAGATGATGCTTTTACGAATAAAGGAATTATTACATTTTTAAATGAAAAATATGAAGTGACAAAGGAATTTGACAGGATGGGATGTCGGCTAGATGGTCCAGAAATAGAGCATAAGAGCTCGGCAGATATAATATCTGATGGAATAGTTCTAGGCTCAATACAAGTACCTTCCCATGGAAAGCCAATTATTATGTTGAGTGATAGACAGACAACAGGTGGATATACAAAAATTGCAACTGTTATTTCTGTAGATATAGAAAAGTTAGCTCAAAGTAAAACTGGAGACAAAATAAGATTTGAAGAAATATCTATAGAAAAAGCACAGAAGATTTATAGAGATGAAATAGAGAAAATGAAAGAACTTAAAAAAGAAATTAACAGACCATGTATAGAAGTATTAAATCCAAGAAATACATCTAAGAAAATTGAGAAATTGTTAAATACTAAATAGTAAATGTGCATAAGGGGGCATTATTATGGATTTTAAAGAAATATTAGAATTAATTGATGCAATAGATAAATCTAAGCTTACAAAGTTTTCATTTAAAGAGGGAGATACAAAAATAAAAATAGAAAAGAAAACTGAAGACGTTACATGTATACAGCAATCATCGCAAAATGATAATGGGGATTTAAAAATAAAAGACAAAGTTGACAAAATAGAGCCAGATAATTTTGAGTACATTAAATCTCCGCTTATAGGAACTTTTTACACTTCACCATCACCTGAAGAAGATGTTTATATTAATGTAGGGGATAAAGTATCTAAAGATCAGGTAATAGGAATCATTGAAGTTATGAAAGTTATGAATGAAGTGAAATGTAACTATGATGGAATAGTTGAGGAGATTTTAATTAATAATAATGACACTGTTGAATATGGACAGGATTTAGTAAAAATAAAAGTACTTTAATTATGGGAGAATAGTTATGTTTAATAAGATATTAATTGCAAATAGAGGAGAGATAGCAGTTCGTATAATTAGAGCCTGTAAAACTTTAGGAATAAAGACAGTGGCAGTTTATTCGCAAGTAGATGAAAATTCACTTCACACAGTTTTAGCAGATGAAAAAGTATGTATTGGGCCAGGAAATTCAAGAGAAAGTTATTTAGATATGACAAAGATTATTTCAGCAGCTCTAATTAGTGGAGCTGAGGCTATACATCCAGGCTTTGGTTTCTTATCTGAAAGAAGTGATTTTGTAGATTTATGCAAAGAAAATAATATTAAATTTATTGGTCCAGATAGTAAAATTATTGATTCAATGGGAAACAAGTCGAAAGCAAGAAATACTATGATTGAGGCAGGTGTACCTGTAGTTCCTGGAAGCAAAGAACCAGTATTTGAAAGTGAAGATGGTAAGAAAATTGCAGATGAAATAGGATATCCGGTCATAGTTAAAGCATCCTCTGGAGGTGGAGGAAAGGGTATGAGAATAGTAGATGAAGATTCTGATTTTGAAAAATTATTTAATTTAGCTCAAATAGAGTCAGTAAATGCCTTTAATGATAATACCATGTATGTGGAAAAATATATTAAAAATCCTAAACATATAGAAGTCCAAATTTTAGGTGATAGTCATGGAAATGTGGTTCATTTAGGAGAAAGAGATTGCTCCATACAAAGAAATCATCAAAAAATGATAGAAGAGTCACCTTCAGCAGCAATAAGTAGTGAAATAAGACAAAAACTAGGGGAAATAGCAGTTAGAGCGGCTAAAGCAGTAAATTATGAAAATGCAGGTACAATTGAATTTTTAATGGATAAAGATTTTAATTTTTATTTTATTGAAATGAATACTAGAATTCAAGTGGAACATCCAGTAACAGAAATGGTTACAGGAATAGATTTAATTAAAGAGCAGATAAAGATTGCTTATGGTGAAAAATTATCTTTTACACAAGATGATATAGAAATAAAAGGACATGCTATTGAATGTAGAATAAATGCTGAAAATCCAGCTGATAATTTCTTACCATGTCCAGGAAAAATTACTTCACTTAATCTTCCGGGAGGAAATGGAGTTAGAGTTGATACATTTGTATATTCTGGATACAAAATTCCCATGAACTATGATTCTATGATAGGTAAAATTATAGTTCACGGATGTAATAGAAAAGAAGCTATAGAAAAAATGAAAATGGCTTTAGATGAACTAGTTGTAGGAGGAATTAAAACAAATGTGAATTTTCAATATTCCATTGTGAATAATCCAGTTTATGTAGAGGGTAAAGCAAATACAGGATTCATAGAGGAATTATTAGGATAAAAATGGGGGGAATAAAAATGGATTACTCAAAGGAGTCACCAGTTAAAGTTAGACAAATAATTAGAGAAGGTAAGTATACAAAACCAACATCTGGTATGTGTAGTGGTTATGCTCAGGCAAATCTAGTAATCTTACCTAAAGATTTAGCTTATGACTTCCTATTGTTTACACAAAGAAATCCAAAATCATGTCCTATTTTAGAAGTATCAGACGTAGGGAGTAGAAAGTTAAAATATATTGCAAAAGATGTAGATATTGCAAAAGATATTCCAAAGTATAGAGTATATGAAAATGGGATATTAAGGGGAGAATATGAGGACGTAGAAAAATTTTGGCAAGAAGATTTTGTTAGTTTTTTAATAGGATGTAGTTTTTCTTTTGAATCAGAATTAATAAAAAATCATATTGAAGTAAGGCATATTAGTGAAAATTGTAATGTTCCTATGTATAAAACTAATATTGAATGCAAGGAAGCAGGAATATTTAAAGGAAATATGGTGGTAAGTATGAGACCTATTCCTTATGAGCAAATAATAAAAGCAGTTACAGTAACAGAGCAATTTCCAAAGGTTCATGGAACACCAATCCATATTGGAGACCCTGGGATAATTGGAATTGAAGATATTAACAATCCTGAATTTGGAGATAGTGTAACTATTAAAAATGGTGAAGTACCAGTATTTTGGCCTTGTGGTGTAACACCTCAATCAGTAGTTATGAATGTGAAGCCAAGGATAGTTATAACTCATTCACCAGGACATATGTTAATTACGGATATTAAAAATGAAGATTTAAAGGAATAGAAGTATTTTGGGAGATGATGTTATGTATAGAGTAGACTTAAATTGTGACTTAGGGGAAAGTTTCGGAAGATATAAATTAGGATTAGATGAAGAAGTTATTAAATATGTTTCTTCTGTAAATATAGCTTGTGCTTTTCATGCATCAGATCCAGTTGTTATGGAAAAAACAGTAGCATTAGCAAAGGGAAATAATGTATCTATTGGAGCTCATCCAGGATTTTTAGATTTGATGGGGTTTGGTAGAAGAAATATGGATATTTCTTTAGAGGAAGCTAAAGCATATACAAAATACCAAATAGGGGCATTATATGGATTTTGTAAAAGTAAAAATGTAAAGCTTAATCATGTAAAACCTCATGGAGCATTATATAATATGGCAGCTAAAGACTATAGCTTAGCCAAAGCTATATGTGAGGGTATATATGAATTTGACAAAAAAATAATATTGCTTGGATTAAGTGGAAGTGAGCTAGTTAGAGCTGGAGAAGAGATAGGTCTTAAATGTGCAAATGAAGTTTTTGCAGATAGAGCTTATGAAGAAGATGGTTCTTTAGTAAGTCGAAAAAAAGAGGGTGCTGTAATAACTGATGAAGAAGAAGCAATGAACAGAGTAATAGATATGATAACAAAAAAACAAGTGAAAACTATAAGTGGAAAAAAAATATATATAAAAGCTGATTCTATTTGTGTTCATGGAGATGGAATAAAAGCTTTGGAGTTTGTAAAAAAAATAAATAAAAAATTAAAAGAAGAAAATATAGAGATAAAACCATTATCTCAGGTCTTATAATCTTATTTTAAAAATTTAGAAGGGGGAATGGAAATGGAAGTTTTAAAAGATAGTTCAATTGAAACAATCGTCAAAAAAGAAACTAAACTTAAAGAAAGATTAAAAAACATAGGTCCAGGGGCATTAATAGCAGCTGGATTTATAGGACCAGGAACAATAACAACTTGTACAAAATCAGGTGCAAGTAGTGGATATACTCTACTTTGGGCAATGTTATTTTCAACAATTGCCACAATTATATTCCAAGAGATGGCTGCAAGGCTTGGAATAATAACGCAAAAAGGCTTAGGAGAAAATATTAGAGAAAAAATTTCTAGTAAAACATTAAAAACAATAGCAGTAGGAATTGTAATAGTTGCCATATTTTTAGGAAATATAGCTTATGAAACAGGTAACTTAGTTGGTGGTTCTATGGGACTTTCAACATTAATACCACAGGTTCCAAATACTATATGGGCACCGTTACTAGGTGTAGTTGCATTTGCATTACTTTGGTCAGGGAATTATAAAAAGATAGAAAAAATATTAATCGGATTAGTTTTAGTTATGAGTGTAACATTCTTTACTACTGCCATAGTTTCAAAACCAGATTTAGGAGCAATAATAAAAGGTATGTTTGTACCAAGTGCAGGAGCAAATGACTGGTTAACTATAGTAGGTCTTATTGGGACAACAGTAGTTCCTTATAATTTATTTTTACATGCATCTTCAGTGTCTGAAAGATGGACTAAAAAAGAAGATCTAAAAAATGCAAGAATAGATACAATTATATCGATAGGACTTGGTGGACTTATATCTATGGCTGTAATCATTTCAGCATCAGCATCTTTCCATGGAACTGGTGTAGCAGTAGATAGTGGAGCAGTTATGGCACAGCAACTAGAACCACTTCTTGGGTCATGGGCTAAATGGTTCTTTGGTATAGGATTATTTGCAGCAGGTTTTACTTCTGCAATTACAGCACCACTTTCAGCAGCGTTTGCTACAACAGGTGCTCTTGGATATGAAAAAGATATGAAAAGTATGAAGTTCAAGATAGTTTGGATGATAGTTCTTGGGGTAGGTATTGTACTTAGTGCTCTTGGAATGTCTGCAAGTCCAACAGAACTTATATTAGTTGCTCAAGCAGCAAATGCTATAATATTACCAATTATCGCAATATTCTTAATATATGTATTAAATCATAAGGACTTAGGAGAATATAAGAATAAGCTTTGGAATAATGTATTAGGACTATGTATATTATGTGTAACTTTAGCTATAAGCTATCGTTCATTATTATCATTTGCTGAAACTGTAAAAGGATTATTTATGTAAATTTAATATTACTTAATATAAGGATAAGGTTTTATTATAAAACCTTATCCTTATATTTTAGTATGCTTTATTAATTAACAAAAGATATTATTGTGCTATAATTAATGCTAAATAGATAAAAAGGGAAATGAAAAGGGGGAAAATAAATGCCGATAAAAATACCATCACAGTTACCTGCATACAATGTACTATCCAATGAGAATATTTTTGTAATGAATATAGAAAGAGCGGATCATCAAGATATTAGACCACTTAAAATAGGGATATTGAATCTAATGCCAATAAAAATTCAAGCTGAAAATCAACTTCTTAGATATCTTTCAAACACACCACTTCAAGTTGAAATAACCCTACTTCAAACGAAATCATATACTGGAAATCATACGCCTTTGGAACATTTAGAAAAATTTTATAGATATGTGGATGATGTAAAAAATGAAAAATTTGATGGACTTATTATTACTGGAGCGCCAGTTGAGCAGATGGAATTTGAAGAAGTGGATTATTGGAGTGAATTAAAGGAAATCATGGATTGGACCAAAACTCATGTTTACTCCACAGTTCATATATGTTGGGGAGCACAAGCTGCACTTTATCATCATTATAATGTTCCTAAATATGGATTAGAGAAGAAATTATTTGGAGTATTTAAACATAGAAATAATATTGAACATGATAATTTAACTAGAGGATTAAATGATATATTTTATGCACCTCACTCTAGACATACAGAAATTAAAAAAGAAGACATAGAAAAGGTTGCTGAATTAGATATATTATCAGAATCTGATGAAGCAGGAGTATTTATTGTGGCAAATAAAAGTAGAAGACAAATATTTATAACCGGTCACTTAGAGTATGATAGAGAAACTTTAAAAGGAGAATATTTAAGGGATTTAGATAAAGGGCTAACTATAGACGTACCTAAACATTATTTTGAAAATGATGATGATAAAACTACTCCTTTAGTAACTTGGAGAGAAAGTGCCAATATAGTATTTGGAAATTGGTTAAATTATTGTGTATATCAAAATACACCATATAATATTGATGAAATAAATTAACTTTTCATATATGATTATAAAAAAGTGTAGATTTTTCTACACTTTTTTATTTGTAAGTATTTTATTTTTATTTGTAGCATCAAGAGTAAACTATATTTTGAAGATGAAATTACTGATAGTCTATCCTAGTAAATAATAATATTATTATTCATATCCTAATAATGCAACATTATAAGAAGATAGAAGTTCATTAATACGAAGTATATTTAAATTTTTATTTATCCCAAATATTATAACGCTGTCTCTCATAATTTTGGGATAAAGCTCACCACAATTACCTATTTTTAGAGCCTTATTTGTTTCAGCTAAAGTAAAGTCACCGCCTATGCAGAGTTGTAAAATTTTATCTCGGCTAGGTTTTTTATCTCCTCTCAGAATTTCATAACCATAAGTTCTATCTAAATCAGCATTTTTAATAACAGTGCTTTTACTTAAATTTTTTTCTCTAAATACTTCTTCAAAGTATTCGCAAAGTCTTATATTTTTAGAATTATCTAAAGTATTTGATATAAAATCATCCAAATTAGATTCATCATCTATATTATTTAATAAGCTCATAAGCTTTACAGTTTCTAGATTTTCCATATATATTTCACCTCTCCTTGTAATATGATATAATTTTAAGGTTACAAAATCAATAAGATGAGGTGCAAAATTGAATATAAATACAGAATTTAAATTATCTTTATATGAAGAGCTAAAATCCATTCACAAAAGTAGAAAAGTTGAAATTTTTTTAGTACAAAATATGCAGG
>NZ_JANKBY010000063.1:0-14500 GCF_024621905.1 Terrisporobacter muris | reverse complement strand
TTCAAAAAGAGCTATTCCTCTCCTGATTCAAAAATCATTTAGAAATAGCTCTTTCTTATAATTACTCACTTTTTAAATATTCAAGTTGCTCTACAGCTTTTATTATATTTTCTTTACTTGTAGCTAAATTAATTCTTATAAATTTATTATATTTATCTCCACCAAACCAACTACCATAATCTACTGCCAGCTTACATTTTCCTTGAATAAAATCAATGTAATTTTCATCATTTAGATAATGATCTAAATTAATCCATGCTAAATATGTCCCCTCCAAAGGAGATACTATTGATTTTGGAAGTCTCTCACTTAATTCTGACTTTAATAATTTATAATTTGAAGTTATTATTTTTAACACTTCATTCAGCCATAATCTTCCGTTTGCATATGCTTGTTCATATGCAATGTATCCAAATGCATTTCCTTCTACTATATCCATTTTCTTTACATATTCGTCAAAGCATTGTCTTATTTTATCGTCAGGTATAATAACAAAAGAATTTTGAAGAGATGCTAAATTAAATGTTTTAGTTCCTGATGTTAAAGTAACTATCATATCATTATAATCGTCAAATTTAATTATGGAGTGTTGCTTATTTTCTCCTATTATTATATCTTGGTGTATTTCATCAGCAATTACTTTAACTTCATACTCTTTGCATATTTTTAAAACTTGTTTTAATTCTTCTTTTTTCCACACTCGTCCTACAGGATTGTGTGGTGAGCACAATATGAATAGTTTTACATTATTATTTTTTATCTTATTTTCAAAATCAATATAGTCTATTTCATACTTTCCATTATTATAAATCAATTCACTTTTAACTAGCTTTCTATTGTTATTTTCTATAGCATTAAAAAATGGATAATATACTGGCGTTAAAACTAAAATACTATCATTTATCTTGGATAAGATTTGTATAATCCAATTTATTGATGTAACTACACTTGGGGCATAACGAATCCACTTCTTATCTAGCTTAACATTATGGTTATCTTTTTGCCAATTTATAAATGTATCTAAATAAGAATCGGGTACATTATAATACCCATAAGTCCCTTGATTTACATATTCCTTTAAAGCATCTTGAATACATTTAGCTGCTTGAAAATCCATATCGGCTACCCAAAGAGGTAATAAATCATCTTGTCCAAATTTTTTCTTTAATCCATCCCATTTCTCACAATTAGTATTTTTTCTTTCTTTATAAATTACTCTTTCCATATTATCTCCTAATAATTTAAATCAAGTTTCATTACTTCTGATTCACATCCATTATGGAATCGATGACAATTTATACAATCTGATTCAAAAGGTGCTTCTTTCCTAGAAATTATTTCAAATCCTAATTTTTTATAAAATTCTGGCACCTTAGCTGTTAGTAATACCCTTTTGGCTTTTCTCTCTTTAGCTTTTTCTATTACTTTATTTACTAAAATACTACCTAATCCTTTACCTTGATATTCTTTTTTTATGGCTACACATCTAATTATATATTCTCCGTTAACTTCTGTTAGTGTTGCACAGCCAATCATATTATCATCGGACATCATTTTTAAACATGATATAATGCCTTCTGGCTCAGGATCTTCTATATTAACTTCTAAACCTGCCTCAATATACATGGGTACTAGTGGAAAATATTCTTTAGTTTCTAATATGTTAAATTTCATATTCACTCCTATATTACCTTAAGTTTTAAAAATTCTTTTGTTCTATCTAATTTAGGATTATTTAAAATCTCCTTAGCAATTCCTTCTTCTACAATGATACCTTTATCCATAAATATAACTCTATCTGCAACCTCTTTTGCAAATTGAATTTCATGTGTAACAATTATCATTGTAAAATGTTCTTTTGCAAGTTTTTTTATTACTTCTAAAACTTCATAAACCCATTCAGGATCTAATGCTGATGTTGGTTCATCTAGTAATAACAAATCTGGTTGAGTCGCCATGGATCTTGCTATAGCCACCCTTTGTTGCTGGCCTCCTGACAAAGTTGCTGGGTATTGATTTAATCTATCTGCCATACCTACTTTTTCTAAATAATATATTGCTAACTTTTTCGCCTCATTTTTATTCATTTTTTTTACAGTAGTTAATGATTCTGTAACATTTTGCAACACTGTTTTATTATTATAAAGATTGTAATTTTGAAAAATCATAGCAGAGTGTTTTCTCAACTCATGAATTTCTTTTTTTGTACAATTTTCAGCATCTATTGATAAATTACCTATATTAATTATTCCTTTGTCAGGTTTATCTAAGAAATTTAAGCATCTTAAAAAAGTTGATTTTCCAGTACCAGAGGAACCTATAATAGCTATAACTTCTCCTTTAGAAACTTCCAAATCGATTCCTTTTAAAACTTCTACTCCTTCAAAACTTTTATGTATATTTTTAACTCTTATCATATTTTTCTCCCTGCTACATTTGCTCTTTCTTCTATCTATATCCTATAGATAATTTTTTTTCTAATAAACTCTCTAAACGTTCTAATATAAGAATAATAATCCAATATACAAGCATTAATATCATATAAGACTCAAAATAATTAAATGTTACTGATGCTCTTAAATTTGCTGTCGCTGTAATTTCTATAACTCCTATGGTAAAAGCTACCGATGTTCCTTTTACTATATCCACTAAGTTATTAAATAGAGATGGTAAAGCAACCCTTGCTGCTTGAGGCAATATTATTCTAAACATAGATTGTATCGGTGTCATTCCATGAGCAATTGCTGCTTCTTTTTGTCCTATTGGAACTGATAACAATGATCCTCTTATAACTTCCTTCATATAAGCCGCTGCATTAAGTGTAAGACCTATAACACATATTGTAAATGCTGGAATCTCACGTAATGAGGGAATAAATGATGGTATTCCAAAATAAAGCAAAAATAATTGCGGTATTAAGGGAGTCCCTCTAAAAAATGACACATATAAATTACATATGGGTCTCAATACAGGAACTCTAAAATAATCTATCATAGCTATAATAATAGCAAGTATTAAAGCCGCAATAAATGATAATAGCGTTAATGATAAAGTTATTGGCAAAGCTTCTGTAATTGCCTTTATTACTGATATTGAAAAATTGATATCCATCTATATATGTCTCCTAAAATTAATACTAGTTTGTAGGTTTTTCTGATATATCCATTGAGAACCATTTTTCAGATAGCTCTTTTAGTGTACCATCTTCCTTCATCTCTTTAATTGCTTTTGAAACAACTTTATTAAGTTCTTCACCTCTATCATTTTTTGCAAAAGGATATGCATTTGTTTCTAAAATATTTGTTTTACCAAGAATTTTTAAATTATCTACTTCTTTTACAGTTAAATTACAAGAAGTTTCAGCACGTGGCCATAAATCACATCTTCCAAGTGCCACATCTTGTACTGACATACCATCATAATAAGTTCTTTTTAATTCAACTCCATATTCTTTGTCTATTGCATCAACTATAGATTCATCACTTGTATTTGTCTCACACGATATTGACATTCCACTTTTTAAATCATCCATACTATTTAACTCTTTATTATCTTTAGCAGCTAATAAACAATAACGATTATATGCATATGGCTCTGAGAAGTTATATTTTTCTTCTCTCTCAGGTGAAATTGATATTTGCTCGCCAACAGAATCTAATCTTCCATCTTGTAGCATTGCCCACATTCCATCCCATTCCATAACTTTATATTCTATTTTATAACCTGTTCTTTTTCCTATTTCCATCCATACATCATAATCATAACCTGCTAACTTTCCATCATCCCCTGATTGAATCCATCCAGGAGTTGTTGCTTCACACCCCACTTTAATAACCTTTTCTACCTCATTATTACTACTTTCTTTAGATTCTTCCTTAGGGCTACATCCTACTAATAATCCTAACATTGCAATACTTAGAAATAATAATTTTAAAATTCTTTTTTTCATTTTGTAATCCTCCCTCTATTCAAATCAATATTTACAGATTTGTCTAAATATGTAAATATTTAGCATTTTGTCTGTCAATTTAGTATATCTAAGGTAAATATATATGTCCAATTAATTATATTAATAAATAATCTGTGTATATTAGTAAAATCTATAGTTGAATAGGTAGTCTTGATAAATTAAAGTTCATAGTATACAAAGTTAAAGTTCTTGTTATTATTTAACTTCCTATTTTTAGATAAAATTCAAGGGGTGTATCATTTTTGATACACCCCTAACAATCCTTATTTTAAATATTTATCATCAACATACTAAATTCATCCATAACATAAATTTAATGATTATATTCTACTGAGTCTATAAAGCTTTTAATAAATAATTTGAACTCCGTATCAAGATCTTTCATATCATTCATTATATTATATAATTCCGCTTGATTTTCCTTCCATTTATCAGTATCAATATTCACTAAAACTTCTGGAGATCTTCTTTTCTTATAGTCTGCAATAGTTGGAGGGCTAAGTAGCATTAGATCACTTGTGTCTTTATAATAGCCGTTATCTTTAGATATGACATTTTTATGTACAAGAGTATCATAAGTTGTTATTCCAAATTTTCCTTTATTCAGCTCCCATTTTTCATTACCAATAGGAGGCATCATACAACTATTATTATAAGGAAATAATTTGCTATTCAAATTTTTCTCATCTATTATATCCTTCAAATCGTTAGTAAGTGCAACGAAGTAGTAATCTTTTGCATCTTCAAAATTTCGATTCCAATAGTCCATAATTGTCCAATCCTCTAATTTTCTTTCCATATCGTCATTGTAGCTTGATGATACTGTACTTTCTTCAATTATTATACTACTTATATCTTTAACATCTAATGGGTTATTTTTATAAGCTTCTACAAATCTGTATAATAAAGATAATTGAACATTAATTTTTTTGCAATTATTTCTATAGGTTCTAGGTAGGTAATCATTATTTTTATTCTCTATTTGTTCCATGCTCAGGGCACTCTCATGATATGGTGTCAATTTTGCATTAACAAATAATACATATTTATCATCATTTATTGTTATAGCTTCCATAATCATGTCTGGGCTTCCAAATTGATCCAAATATGGTCCCATAAAATATTTAACTGTATATACGTTATCTACCCAATTAAGTTTACTTTTATCTGCCAAGATTATTGATCTAAGAAATTGCTTTTGTTTAGCTATATCACCTTGAATATCTAGTATTATTGAATTTAAAATTCCTTTTTCACCATAAAACATTATCTCCCTGCTCATTTTTCCTCCTTTGTTACCTTTATTACAGCTTTAATTTATTTAATTCTGCTTATCACCCTAAATTCTACTTATAATTCATAATTCTACTTAGTCTTAAAAATTCCTTTGTATAAGAGCTAGACAAATGCCGTCAAATTCTACATTTCAGGAGGTAAATATGAGCTAAAAACTGTATATTTTATATACGTTGACAGCATCTCTCTAAAACAAATAGTCTTATCTTTATATTAATGAAAATATAAAGATAAGACTATACCTATTAAATCTATCTAAACTCCACAATTATATTATCAGTCTTTTTTAGCCACTCCAATTTTCTGTTGCAAATATAAGATTTGAAATAAATAGACTTGCTATAATATATGAAAACAGCAGAAATATTTGTCAAAATACAAGCATTTAACAATGATATATTAAAACCACTTAATAATAAATAAGAAGAAAAAAGCAAGTTGCCTGCTATAAATATCTTATATTTCAAAGGTTTCTTATTTACTAAGTTCAATTTATTGTTTTCTATTACGAATCTCAAACAATTCATAGAAATTCTCTTCAATTAAGCCGCTATTTTCTTTGCCATTTCTACACTTTCAATATCTTTGTTTTTATTCAACTTTGTCAAAATTACATATGTAATAACTGCCACACCTACAGAGTTAAGGTGTATTATACCAGGTATAATATAAGCTCCAATAGTTCCAGCAAGCCATGCTAATATAGCATTTACATTTATATATTCAAACTTTGCATCTTTAAAATCCACATATTTTCTTTTGTTAATTATAAAATAATCTGCCAACATAACAGCTCCTATAGGTGGTATAAGTGTACTTAGCAAGTTTAGCCAATTAACCAAGTTTCTATATACAAATATGGAAATGAAAGTTCCAATCAGTCCATTTACAATAACCATTTTTCTCTTTGGTGCCTTAGTTATATTTGTAAATCCAAGGCTTATCCCATACAGAGCATTACCATTTGTTGTCCATATGTTCAGTGCAAGTACAATAATTCCTGGTATTATCAAACCTTGTGCAAACATAACTACTGATATATCTGCACTTCCTACTGTCATAACTCCCAATGCACCAAATAAAAACATTATAGAATTTCCAATAAAAAATGCAGTAACTGTAGACCTAACTGCTACCTTTTTATTTTTTGCAAATCGTGCAAAATCTGGTGTGAAAATTCCTGCACTTATAAAAGAGCCTATAACAATTGATAAAGCAGTACTTATAGTTATTATTCCCGAAGGTTTAATATAGAGTAAATTTATTAGTCCTCCTATATCTTCTATAGCCTTCACTGTAGAAAATCCGCCCAATATGCCTATTGTAGGTACTGCTATCACACTTAAAATTATCAATAATTTCATACCAAAATAAGCTGTGATTGTAATTAATACACCTGAAATCAAAACTAAAATCCAAGTATCTATTCCTATGAAATAAGAAGCTGGTATTGAAAAAAGTGCAATTCCCATTCCAAACCATCCTATTTGTGTTATGGAAATTAAAAAAGATACTAACTGGGATCCTTTTTCTCCAAATGAATATTTGGCAAGTAGATGAGTAGAAAGTCCTGTATCCCCTGCCATATAAGCTAAAAGTCCTGTATAAATACATAATAATAAATTTCCATAAAATACTGCATCTAAGAAATTTTTGATAGTAAGATTTCCCCTTAAACTTCCTCCTGCTAACATACTTACTGAAAAGAAGGAAAAACCTAACATAACAACTAGCATGGGTAGAAAACTTTTTCTTTTATCTTGTGGTACTGCTTCTAATGAATATTCTTTGTCTACGTAATATTTTTTCATAATGTATTTCTTCCCCCTGTTTTAATAATTATCTTTTTGCTTTAATTTATAATCCATTATTTTTAGGTATTTTTCAACAATTTTATTAATATTTTTTAATTTTCTTTTTTCATTTGAAAAAATATTATAATATCATTATAGTGTTTAATAAAATTAGTAGTAGATTAGCGCTGCAGAAGCTATATATAAGCATGCACTTGAAAATGACGAGGCTATGGATATAGATTTATAAGAAAATTTGATTAAATAACTCTTTTAATAATAAAAAGAGAGCTATATCATAGCTCCCTTTTTATTATTAACTATATTATCTCAAATACATTACTTTGAAAGTAACTCAAGTGCATTGGCATATATTTTAGCCAATGTTATCAGATGATCTATTTTTATATATTCATGATTAGTATGTTCCACAACTTCCTCTCCTGGAATACATGGACCAAATGCTACTATATTATGAAGGTGTTTTGCATAAGTTCCTCCACCAATTGCAGTAGCAGTACTGTCTCCATGGTAAAATTCACTATATACATCTGTTATAGTTTTTATAAGTTTACTTTCCTTACTAACATAAAGAGGTTTTGTATTTTCCACATTCTCCACATCAAATCCTTGTAACTTAGCCAAGAAAGTTTCCAATATTCCTTTATCAGTCTTTGTACATGGATATCTTAGGTCCATATGTAGACGAAGTTTTCCATCTACAACATCTACAATACCCATATTCATTGTTAATGATCCTGTTTCATCTTCCATATCTATACCAAGTTCAGCTCCAAAAGTTCCATCACATAAATACTTACGTATAAATGAAAGTTTTTCTCCTTCTTTACCTTCAACAAGATTGTTATCTACTAAATATTTAATTAAAATTCCAATAGCATTTTTACCTGTATGTGGTATACTTCCATGAGCGGGACTGCCCTTAGCTGATACAGTTACGCTTCCATCAGCATTTTCTTTGCATGTAATGTTTTCTGCATCTGGACACGTTTTTCCAATGATAACAGCTTCAGCTTTGTCAGGAACAGCATTTACCACAATTCCACCAGCTATACTCTTAATGTTTGATCCACCTGTCAAATCAAATGGAGTAGTTAGTTCAAAACGAAGAATTCCTTTTTCACCATAAATTGCTGGAAAATCAGCATCTGGTGTAAATCCGTAAATAGGTGCTTTTTCTCTTTCATTATAATACTCCATATCTTCACAACCTGTTTCTTCATCACATCCAAATATAATTCTAATTTTCTTAGAAGGCTTAAACCCTGATTCTTTAAGTGCTGCTAATGCAAACAAGGCTGCATTTATAGGTCCTTTATCATCAATAGTACCTCTTCCCCATAATTTATCATCAACTATCTCGCCAGAATAAGGGCCGTATTGCCATCCATCTCCCTCTGGAACTACATCTAAATGACCAAGAGCACAAACGTATTCTTCTCCTTCACCATATTCTGCATATCCATAGTAATTGTCTACGTTAGTTACTTTAAACCCTAGTTTTTCAGCAATCTCAAGTTGTTTATTAAGGGCTTTACATACTCCCTCACCAAATGGCATTCCTTTTTTGGGTGTATCTCTTACACTTTTAATTTTAACCATGTCTTGTAGGGCTTTGATTAATTCTTTACTGTTTTTTTCAACTATTTCGTTTAATTTATTATTCATTTCTTATACCTTCTTTCATAAAATAATCATATTTTATTTCATTTAATCAGTAGTTATATGTTTTTGTATAACTTAAGTGAAATTCTTATAATAATAAATTCTGCGCATAAGTACTATGTTAGATATTTTGTAATATACTACCATTTATTATAGTCCTCAATCTAGTCAATAGTCAATCGAATGGAATTTTGTACCAGTATTCTTTTATAAATTTATCTTTCTTTTCATTACTCTCCTATATTTTACTCTTTCCTCATTTCATAATCTTCTTCCACCCTACTCTTCCAACTTTCATCTACTGCTCCATTTACTCTACAGTTTGAAATAGCAGAGTTCATAACTTCATAAGTAATCTGTGTGCCAACTTCATCACTCACATAATTAGATGCAAATTCTTCTGATATACCAAAATTTCTAGCTGTTGAAATTGCATCTATATTTGCTCCTAAAAATAAAAATTGCCAATTATATCTTTCTTTTTCATAAGTAATCATCTTTTTAATCTTTTCATAGGAATACTCTTTGCTGGCATTTTCATATCCATCGGTAGTTATAATAAACAAAACATTTTTAGCTTTTTCTTGTTTTTTATTTTTCTGCACATTTATCATAAAATTAATAGAATAACCTATGGCATCTAGAAGAGCCGTACATCCTCTTACATAATAATCCTTACTTGTAATGTTTTTAATTTCTTTTATATTAACTCTTTTGTGTAACATTTCTATTTCATCATCAAACAAAACCGTAGTAACATTTGCGTCACCCTCTTCTTCTCTTTGTTTTTTAAGCATTGAGTTAAATCCACCTATAGTGTCACCTTCTAGACCTGACATTGACCCACTTCTATCTAATATAAACACAACCTCTGTTAAATTATTTTTCATAAAAAATACCTCCCTAAAATTTATAACTAAATTTTATCTTTAAATAAAGAATAGTTTTTTTAAGGAGATACTTGGTCGCTTTAAAAGCGACATATATTTTTAAGTTGCTAATAAAGGCTGTTCAAATGAGAACAAAGCTTCATTTATTATGAATATGTCATAGTTTTTGTTTTTTATAAAATACTCTACTATTAAATCAAACTTGTGACTTGGAGATAGAGTATACCCTGCTTTCGCTAATAAATCCTTTGTTTCATCCAAAGATAGTTCTAAACCTATGGCCAAGGATAGGGCTGTTGATTTTTTAGGATTATAATCTTTATTACTTCTTATTTTGGAAAATAATTTTCTATCCATATTAGCTTTTTTATAAACTTCTACATCGGTTTTTCCTTTTTCATCAATAAGTCTCAATAACATTTGTGAAAAACTTTCATCAATATTATCTAAAATACGTTCTAAGGATCTTTTATTAAAATCTTTTGTTTCATATATTGGTTCCTGAAAATTGCAATCATCATGATAAATTTCTTCTATTTCTAATGAATATGTATCTCTTAATCTATAATTTTCATCTTCATAAAAATCATTAATGTAATGCTCAATTCCCTCATACAATTCTTCACTTAAATGCACAGCTTTTCTATCAAATACCACGAGATAAATATCCATATCATTGTCAGCTAAAAATTCTTTAATAGTTGAAACAGCTATATTTAATGCTTCTTTTTTTGGATATCCATAAATACCAGAAGATATTAAAGGAAATGCTATAGATTTTAAATTATAATCCTTTGCCAGCTTCAGTGATGCTTCATAGGCACTTTTAAGAAACTTGGCTTCATTTGAATTTCCATCTTTATATATGGGCCCTACAGTATGAATAATATATTTTGCTTTAAGATTATATCCCTTTGTAATAACGGCGTGACCTACTGGACATTGTTTTATTTGTTCACACTCTTTTTGTAACTCTTCCTCACCTGCTGCTCTAAAGATTGCCCCGCAAACACCTCCACCCATTAGGAGTTTAGAGTTTGCAGCATTTACTATGGCATCTGTGTTCATCTTTGTAATGTCATTATGTAAAATTTGAAATGTCATTTTACTCCCTCCATATAAAGTTCTTGCCTAAATTATAGCACAATAGGTTTGTTTTCAAGTTCTGTAGACATATGAACTTATTTGTATTTTAAATAATTTATATTACAAAAATGTACTATCTGATTTTAGGTAATACCTTCTGAATTGAATTTAAATATAAATTTATTATCTTCACAATTACACTTCATGTATTATCTAAAAAGCATCATACAACTGCTTGTACCTTTCTGAAATGCACCTTAACATAAACTCACCAACCATAACCGAATCTTCCATTGTAAGATAATGATCTGCACTTTTATCAACTAGCATTTTTCCACTGGCTTCAAACTCCTCGTCTGCAAACCATATATTTAAAGTTACTAGATAGTTTGGAAAAAGATAAAATACAGCACATAAATCAAATTTAGACTCAATAATTTCTGCACCTAATGATTTACACACATTTATTACTTGTTCTGGCTCTTTATTAAATAAGAAACGACCTAGTTCTCCCTCCACAGTTTTATCAAATCTAACTCCCCTTATTAGCCCATCTTGTAGCTCTCCAAAATGAACTGCTTCAGAAGATATAGGTGTTCCATCTGCTATATCTAGATAATGTAGTAAAATTAAAATATACCACTCTTCTAGTTTTTGCTTCGGCTCATATGATGGATATATCAATTCAATAGTCTTATCTAAACTCTTTATTTTTAAAGTAGATGTATCTTCACAAAATACTCCCCCAGCTTTTTTAGCAATATCTATAGGCGACCTACTCTCTAGGCGTTTTTGAGCTACTATATACATCTCATTGAAAGCTCTATTTATTTTTTTATCTTCCATATATTTTCCCCTCGATTTAAGCATATTTGTTGGATGTAAATATGTCTGTTGAGTATTCTTGATTTCTTGCCTAAATATGTTTTCATTTCATCTTGTTGGCACATAGCAAGTTCTTGACATAAACTGTCAAGAACTGCCTCCCCGGGCATAATAGTAAAGTTATTACAATGATTTGACTTGCTAATACTTTAATATATCTTTATTACTTTTTTATAATTTATAACATCTACAGTAATTACTGAACATAACTTATTCATATTAATCTCCTAATTCTTATTTGAATTTGTTTCAACAATATTGGTCTTATCATAATTATAAAACTGCATAATATTATCTACCTTCTGACAAACAAAAGCTGTAGACATACTGATAATAAATACTATCATTATTTTTTTTATCCACCTTATTGCTGATTTAAATGAATCATACTTATAACTTGTTATTCTAGAATTAATTAATATTTGTTTAGCATGATCTAAATGTTCTTTGTAATTTTCATTTATCTCTAAATTTGAATAACCTTTGCAAAAATCTTCTAGATATGCCTTTGAACTTTTATATTCAGATATACTACCATAAAATATTAGAACTCTTCTGCTCAGCCTAGCTTCACCATCAAGTTCTTCATTTCCTTCATCATTAAATACATTGGTATTAGGATTGAATGAATATAGACATTTCCATATAGGTATTATTAAAAATATAGCACTAACAAAATATATTATTTTGTATATAATAATATCATTTTGGCTGTAATATTCTATTAGCTTATAAAATACTGCACTAGTAAACGTTAATCCTAATGCATTTTTAGCTTCAGCAAAATTTAGTTCTCTTTTTACTTCTGCTAATGTATCTTTTAGTTTTTGTAGTACTTCTTTTTCTTTATTGCTATTTTCATTTATTTCATCTAACATATTACTCAATTATAAGTCCTCCATTTTATTTTTTATAATATTGTCCTATTCTCTTTAGTTGTTTAATTGCATCTTTGTAATCATGATTAAGTTCTTTTAACTTCCATTTACCTGTTTTTAAATAGCTTTTATATTGTACATAAATACTCCATGCACTATGTAGTATTGCTATACTTTTATCTTGAGTGCATAGATTATTTATCTCCCCTCTAGGGTGATGAGTACATATTATTTCTATATCTTTGTAACTTCTTTTATGCCTATGTTCATTAGGAACATCCTTCCAATTTATTTTTTTAAATATGTCTTCTACAACTATCTGATTTTCTGGATAGTCACTTGGATATATAGCTCTTATATATAGAGATTTACGTTTTATATTACCTTTACTTGTACATGATTTTATTATTTCAAATGGAATTAATTGTCCTGTTATATATATTTCTTTAGGTTTTAATGTAGGCAATATTGTCAAGTTTAACAACGGAAAAAAAGTTTTTATATTTTTAAAATCTTTAAGTACATCTTCATAATATTTGTTAAAATCAGTACCACAATACTCTGGCACTAATTTATACTCTTTATCAATCATTCTTCCCCCCATGATCTTAAACCAGTATTAGCTAATGCTCCTGATAAACTTTTTATACTTTTTTTATTATAAGCATAGTTCATAATTTCTTTGTCTTGAGCTTGTTCTTTTTCTGATAATTTATCATTAAATTCTTCTATCGTTGCATCTGATTTATAAAAACCAGTAGTACTAATAGCAGTAAATAAATCTAATAAAACTTCATAATCTAACTGTTCTGAATCCTCATCCTTTTTTTCTATTGCTTCTTTTATATTTTTATAAATTGTAATTTCACCTTTTTCTGCATATTTATCTTCAGCTTTATCTGCATCCTTATATGCCTCACTCAAAACCATATTGTGTTTACTTTTGTTTAACCCTAGTCTAGTTGCAATTAATTTACCCATTCCACATCCAATACCTATATGTATCTTTCTTGAATTTAATTTTTCCTTAACTTCTTTATCTTCATTTAAGTATTGTATTTTACTATTTAAAGTAAATGCACCCTTAATTAATCTTAATAATGCATCCTCTTCACCTGAAAAATCATTATATACTGCTATGATTCTATCTCCTTGATATTGAACTTTAGTGGCATTAGTATCATTAGTTACTGAACCCATTATTTCATAAATAGATTCCATTACATCTTTTAAATTATCTAAGTTACTATCGCTATTATTAAATAACTTCGTAAATCCTCTTATGTCTGCACAAAGCACATAAGCTTCATCTATTCTTTTATTCATTCCTTTTAATGATAATTTATCAAATGATAATCGCTTATAAACCCCCTCAAAAGATATATCTCCTAAATTTAATCCATTAGCTTCTTCTGTTACTCTATCTTTTACTTCATTTAATTCATCTTTTATTTCAGACATTTTCTTAGAATCAAATAAATCACTATATTTAACTTTATATATTTTTGAACTTTTTAACTTTCCAGACAATTTATCTTTTTCATCATCAGTAAGTTCTATAAATTTATTACTTAATTCTGATGGTAGCTTTTTTATAAATTTCTCCATAGCGTATATATAGTTTATTGGAGCAGCTGACTGAATTTTAGCTGAATTATTTGCAACTGCACCTATACTCGTATATTCAAGTTCATTTACACCATCATCTATATCATGACCATAGTAATTTCCAAAATCAATTCCTCCGTGAACTTTAAAATTTTCATATTGAGAATACTTGCTAAGATTATTAAATATATTATTTGTATATATAAAGCATGCAACTAAAGCTTCAGTTACTTTTTCATCTATATCATCATCTTCATTTTCTTGTTCAAATATTACATGCGCTCTTCCAAAAGTATATTTTTCAACTATACCACCATATTGTTTTATTAATTTTGAAAATCCAACAAAAAATGTTTGCAGTCTATGAAGAGTTCTTTTTAAATCATCATCTTTTTCCTCTTCTTCTTT